>RFMX01000336.1 GCA_009927495.1 Betaproteobacteria bacterium | reverse complement strand
TTCAAGCTGCGAATCTGGTGAGTCGCTTCTAGACCATCCATGTCAGGCATGAACATGTCCATGAGCACCATGTCCACTGAATTTGTTTGCAACCAAAGCAAAGCGTCTTGACCTGAGGTGGTGGTGTGCACTCTGCAATCGGGCCATATTTTTTGCAGCAATCGCTGTGCAACCAAAAGGTTAACTGCTTGGTCATCCACCACCAAAAATACACTTGGAAAGTTATTCAAGGCTTCAGATGACTCGCCTTCGACGATAAGCGCATGGGGTGTTTCTGTTAGCAATAAAGGAAGTTCTACCCAAAACAAGGACCCTTTGTTCAGAGTACTGTTCATGCCTATGCGACCGTTTTGAAGTTGGACCAATTTTTCACAAATTGATAAACCCAGCCCGGTACCACCATACAGATGTACGGGGTCCATGGAGACCTTTTCAAAGCGCCCAAAAATATGGGAGGCTTGTTCAGGAGTCATGCCTATTCCTGAGTCCTCCACTTCAATTCGCAAGCCAAGTTCACAGCTTTTGAAATGCAGGGCTATGTGTCCGTGGCTGGTGAACTTCAAGGCGTTATCTAGCAAGTTGTCGATCAGTTGCGAAAAGCGTTTGTGATCCATCAATACCCAGTGCGGCAAAAGCGGGTCTAGACTGCAAATGGCTTGGAGTTTTTTATCCATCGCTCGGCGGTTCAGGCGTTGAGCGATCTCTTCAAAACCGATATGCAAAGCATAGGGTTCTTGTCCGAGCTGCATGCGCTGGGCTTGGAGCTGCGAAAAATCCAAAATGTCGTTGATAAGTGCCAACAAATGCTGGGTGGATTCGCGGATCATGTCCACCCTTTGTTCATCCTCAGCGCTTGTATTGACTTGATCGCGCAGCACCGCGTTAAAACCTAAGATAGCGTTCATGGGTGTGCGCAACTCATGACCCACAGAGGCAATAAATTCATCTTTGTGGCTTTGGGCGCGAATCAATTCTTGGTGAATATTCCGCAGTTCATGACCGCGCATTTGCAGTTTTTCTAACTGCTTTTGTTGGCTGTTGTCTAAAAAATCAAGAATCACAACCAAAGTAACGGCGCCCAGCATTTTGTTGGCGAAAGCCCATAAGACCATGTCCTTTGTGGTGTTGCTCTGTGTGTCGATCCATCCAGCTTGTGAGGCAAGCAAAATCATAAACAAAGCATTGATGTGCAAAAAGAGCCATGTCACAGCCACTCGCTTACTGAGCAATATGAATGGCATCAATGAAAGGCCTGCAATCCATATCATGAGAACAGAAGCAGTTCCACCGGTGACAAAAATCAAATGGAGCAATAAGCAGCTGGCAACCAGCATGATTAAGTTGACGGCCCAGAACCAATTCAAACCTCGCCTGAACGCAATACCTAGAACAGCAAAACACGCACCTGCTAACAGAAGTACTAAAGTGTTGTATTGACTGTTGGGAATCAACCCAGTGATAAAACAGGTGAGGAACCCAATGAGCGAGAAAAGTTCAATAAACTGGCGTTTCCAAGCCGCTAATGCACCATTGCCATTCACTGAAGCTTGCATGAAAAGATTTGTAAATAACGCATGCATTGAATAGAAAGGGCTTAAATGCCTTTAACTGGTTATCTGAATAATAAGCCAAGGCGATGGGGTAGCTGATTCCCATGCCGGTATGATCGCGTTTTTGGAGACATACCATGCGCCTGCTTGGCAAAGCGCTGACCTTCGACGATGTGTTGCTGGTCCCAGCCTACTCACAAGTCCTGCCCAAGGACACCCAACTCTCTACTCAGTTTTCGCGCCGAATCGCTTTGAATTTGCCCTTGGTGTCAGCAGCCATGGACACAGTTACAGAGGCCCGCTTGGCCATTGCCATTGCGCAAGAAGGTGGCATGGGTATCGTGCATAAAAATTTGACCGCAGAGCAACAAGCTGCTGAAGTGGCCAAAGTTAAGCGTTATGAAAGCGGCGTTTTGCTTGACCCCGTGGTCATCACGCCTGATCACACGGTACGCCAAGTCATGACGATGTCTGACCAAATGGGCATTTCGGGTTTTCCTGTTTGCGATGGCGGCAAAGTGGTGGGTATCGTCTCAGGACGTGACTTGCGTTTTGAAACACGCTATGAAGTCAAAGTCAAGGAAATCATGACGCCACGCGAGCGATTGATCACCGTACCTGAAGGTACAACCCCCGAACAAGCCAAAGCCTTGTTGAACAAGCACAAGTTAGAGCGCTTGTTGGTGGTCAACGATGCGTTTGAGCTCAAAGGACTCATCACCGTCAAAGACATCACCAAACAAACCAGCTTCCCTAATGCCGCGAGGGATGCTTCGGGTCGATTGCGGGTCGGCGCTGCGGTGGGCGTGGGTCCAGGTACGGAAGAACGGGTAGCTGCATTGGTCAAGGCAGGCGTGGATGCCATCGTGGTCGATACTGCCCATGGACACAGCTACGGAGTGATTGAGCGTGTTCGCTGGGTTAAGCAAAATTACCCACAGATTGATGTGGTGGGTGGCAATATCGCTACCGGTGCCGCCGCATTGGCCTTGGTGGAGGCGGGTGCTGACGGCGTGAAGGTGGGCATTGGACCAGGGTCAATTTGTACCACGCGCATCGTTGCAGGTGTGGGTGTTCCTCAAATCACCGCCATTGACAACGTGGCCATGGCTTTGCAAGGCACAGGTGTGCCTTTGATTGCGGATGGCGGTATCCGTTACAGCGGCGACATTGCCAAGGCCATTGCAGCAGGCGCTTCCTGCGTGATGATGGGTGGCGTGTTCGCGGGTACCGAAGAAGCGCCTGGCGAGGTGATTCTTTATCAAGGCCGAAGCTACAAAAGTTACCGCGGCATGGGCAGTATTGGTGCCATGCAGCAAGGCAGTGCAGACCGTTACTTCCAAGAAGCAACCACGGGTAACCCCAATGCAGACAAATTGGTACCCGAAGGCATTGAAGGACGTGTGCCTTACAAGGGATCCATGGTGAGCATCGTTTACCAAATGGCTGGAGGTGTGCGTGCGGCCATGGGTTATTGCGGATGCGCCACCATTGAAGATATGCGTAACCGCGCTGAATTTGTGGAAATATCTACCGCTGGAATGCGTGAGAGCCATGTGCACGATGTTCAAATCACCAAAGAAGCGCCCAACTACCGAGCTGATTAATTTTTAACGCCTTTGACCAGGCAAAAAGCATGTCCCACGACACTATTTTGATTTTGGATTTCGGCTCGCAAGTCACTCAACTGATTGCTCGCCGCGTGCGCGAGGCCCATGTGTATTGTGAGGTGCATCCTTGCGATGTCAACGACGACTGGGTGCGCAAATTCGCTAATGTCGGCAAGCTCAAGGGCATCATTCTCTCTGGCAGTCACGCCAGTGTTTATGAAGTAGACGACCGTGCGCCTGATGCGGTATTTGAATTGGGCATACCGGTTTTGGGTATTTGTTACGGCATGCAAACCATGGCGCAGCAACTGGGTGGCAAAGTGGAAGCAGGTCACACCCGTGAGTTTGGCTATGCCGAAGTGCGAGCCCGTGGCCACACTGATTTACTCAAGGACATTGCTGACTTCACTACGTCTGAAGGCCACGGTATGCTCAAGGTGTGGATGAGCCACGGTGACAAAGTCACCGAACTGCCTTCAGGCTTTAAGTTGATGGCCAGCACAGACAGTTGCCCGATTGCCGGTTTTGCAGACGAGGCGCGGCATTTTTACGGTGTGCAATTCCACCCTGAAGTGACCCACACGCTGCAGGGCAGGGCGATGCTTAACCGCTTTGTTTTGGAAATATGCAAAGCCTCCCAGATTGGGTGATGGGCAATTATGTCGATGAAGCCGTTGCCGAATACGCGAACAAGTAGGCGCTGAAGAAGTGATTTTGGGTTTGTCAGGCGGTGTGGATTCTTCCGTGGCTGCAGCCTTGATTCACCGCGCCATAGGAGACCAACTTACCTGCGTGTTTGTGGACCACGGCCTTCTTCGTCTGCATGAGGGTGACGCAGTCATGGAGATGTTTGCGGGCAAGCTTCACGCCAACGTGATACGCGTCGATGCCAGCGATTTATTTTTGGGCAAGCTCTCAGGTGTTTCTGAGCCTGAGGCTAAACGCAAAATCATCGGCGCAGAGTTCGTCACTGTATTCAAACAAGAGGCGGCCAAATTCAAAGCAGGCAGTGGTGACCATAAAGGTGCCACCTTTTTAGCCCAAGGCACGATCTACCCGGATGTGATTGAAAGCGGCGGA
>RFMX01000015.1 GCA_009927495.1 Betaproteobacteria bacterium | reverse complement strand
CGCTGGATGCGCAAGCAGAATATGCGGATACAATATTGGCAAATGGGGGTTGTTGGAGCTGGCATTGGTTACCTAACCGGAATAGTTGCAACGACTGGTGCGATCAACACCCCATTTTTTCTGGCCTTTGGTTTGACCAAAGGAGCGTACTTAGGAACTGAGGCAGCGAGTTCACTATCAATTTTTATCACCAAGGGCATCGTCTTTCATCAGCTGGGCGTAATTAATTGGACCTTCATTGCTCAGGGTGTATTTCTGGGAGGGTGTGTATTTATAGGCTCTCTCTTATCCAAACGCGTTGTGCTCAAGATACCAGAAGAGCGTTTTATCCAATTAATGGAATGGGTGATTGCTGTTTCAGGGATTAGCATTCTGACTATGAGCACATTAAGACTATGAGTGGATTTTTATTTCTCAGTGTTCTTGTAGCTGCCATGATGCATGCCACGTGGAATACTTTAATGAAGTCGGCGCCCGACAAAAATCTAGAGACCGCGCTTGCTAATTTCTCAACCTCATTAGTGGCCATACCTTTTCTGTTGATCTATGGTTTGCCAGAACCAGAGACCTATATCTACATCCTTCTTTCTCTCGTGTTGCATGTGATTTATTTTTATACAGTGGCATCCGCCTATCGGTACGGCGATCTTAATATGGCTTATCCAATTATGCGTGGGGTTGCACCCATACTGACATTAATAATCGGCGGCATACTCTTTGAGGAAGCCATTCATGCATGGATGGTCGTGGGTATTGTGCTAATTTGTGTGGGGGTAGTGTTCTTAGGTTTCAATAAATCACCCAGTACGGTTCATCATCAAAAGACCTTACTTTTTGCATTAGGCAATGCAGTCATCATTGCAGCTTATACGCTTGTGGATGGACAGGGGGCTCGATTAGCCAATCAGGTCTGGTCGTATGTTGGCATGCTCCTCTTTTTAAATGGCTACGTCTTTCCAGCGATTCTATTTTGGCAACGCAAGAACAGTTTCACACGCACGCAAACGCTGCAATACATACAAGCCCGTGGTATTCATGCATTGATTGGGGGTTCCTGCGTGATGGGCTCGTACTCCATCGTCCTTTGGGCTATGACCCAAGCCCCTATTGCCACGGTGGCAGCAGTCCGTGAGACCTCGGTACTCTTTGCATTTATGTTTGCAGTAGTATTCTTAAAAGAACCCTTGTATCCACTTCGGATCGTTGGCATGCTTGGCGTTTGTTGCGGCGTAGTACTTATTCGATTTACTTAAACCAAAACCTAAAACC
>RFMX01000224.1 GCA_009927495.1 Betaproteobacteria bacterium | reverse complement strand
CAGCGCCCAAGCCACATGCTCACGCACCACGTCGCTGGAGTGGTTTTGCCAACGCTGCAATGCTTGCTGTAAAGCAACACGGTCGGTATCTGAAAGGCTATGCCGTAAAGCATTTCCCGTAGCAACGGCCAAATTACGTAACCACCGCGCATGGCCTATGCGTCGAATCGCACTCCCCTCTGTCAAACGCAAAAAACGCTCTTCGTCCCATTCAAGCAGTTGCAGCAGGGTTGCAGTGCCCAAACCATGGCGTTCATCAAAGTCTGGCAACGCAGAGCGCTTGGCGAATTTATTCCACGGGCAAACCAACTGACAGTCATCGCAACCGTAAATACGGTTGCCTATCAGGGGTCGAAGCTCTAGAGGAATACTTCCCTCGTGTTCAATCGTCAAGTAGGAGATACATCGCCTCGCATCCAATCGGTAAGGCCCAGTGATGGCCTGCGTAGGGCAGACGCTGATACAGGCGCTGCAAGTGCCGCAATGCTCGTTTCTGTGGGCGTGGGCGCAAGCGCAATGTCCACAAAAATTTCGCCCAAGAAAAAAAACGACCCGGCATCACGGTGTAACACCAAGGTATGTTTGCCGCGCCAACCAAGACCACTGCGCACCGCTAGCTCTGCTTCCAGCACTGGGGCAGAGTCTGTGAATACCCTAAAGCCCATGGTGCCTGCATACGCTTGCAGTTTGTCAGCCAGCTGTTGCAAACGTTGGCGCATCACCTTGTGGTAGTCCCGGCCACGGGCATAGACCGACACCACGGCTTGCATGGGTTGTTGCAAGCGCTGCATTTCGCTGTCAAGCCTATCGGATGAACCCGATGCGTGCTCTTGGGGCAGGTAATCCATGCGGGCGGTGATGACGCTTAAGGTGCCCGGCACCAACTCGGCGGGTCTGGCGCGGGTGAGGCCATGGCGGGCCATGTAAGACATCTCGCCGTGGTGTCCAAGGGCAAGCCAAGCCAGCAAACCGGGCTCTGCATCCCGCAGGTCCACAGGGGCTATGCCAATTTGGGAGAATCCCAGCTCTGAACCCCAGACTTGCAGTTGAGCGAGCAACGCAGATTGATTGATGGACACATACACCCTTTGAACGAAAAGCCGATTGTAAAAACCCTGCACTGGCCCGATGAGCAAGCATGCGAGGCTTTTGCCAAGCGTCTGGCGTTATGCCCCGCTGTGAAGCAAGCACTGCTGTGTTTGCACGGCGATTTGGGTGCGGGGAAAACCACTTTCACGCGTTATCTGCTTCAAGCTTTGGGGGTGAAAGACCGCATCAAAAGCCCTACCTATGCGGTGGTCGAGCCCTACGGCGTCCATGAGAACGGCCATCATTTGTCCATTTGGCATTTCGACTTTTACCGTTTCAACGACCCACGTGAATGGGAAGACGCGGGTTTCAGAGACATGTTTGCAAGCGCAGGTCTGAAAATTTGTGAGTGGCCAGAGAAAGCCCTGGGTTTTTTGCCCACAGCCGACTTGGACATCCATCTCAATGTCCACGCTGATGGCAGCCGCGATGTACGCTTGTGTGCTCACAGCACATTGGGTGAAGATTTATTGGCATGAATAAGCACAGTCCACAAAGACGACAACTGCTGAAGGCCAGCAGCGTGGTTTTGCTATTGGGCCGAGCGCAGTTAGCGTGGGGTGCCAGCATATTGGCTGTGCGCGTATGGCCAGCGGTCGAATACACACGCGTGACCATCGAGTCCGACACCTTGCTGAAAGTCACCCACACCTTCGTGGCCAACCCACCGCGTTTGGCGGTAGACATAGAAGGAATTGAATTGAATGCTGCATTGCGCGACTTGGTCGGTAAGGTACGCAACGACGACCCCTTTATCACGGGTGTACGTATAGGCCAATTCACCCCCACCACCGTTCGCTTGGTACTGGACCTGCGCCAACCTGTCAAACCGCAAGTGTTTGCTTTGGCGCCAGTTCAATCAGGGCAATCGAATTTTCAACACCGCTTGGTGTTAGACCTTTACCCCAACCAAGAGGCTGACCCTTTAGAGGCACTGATTGCTGAACGCTTGCTGGGCGACAAACCCATGCCTGGCAAAGATGCTT
Source organism: Betaproteobacteria bacterium (assembly GCA_009927495.1). Lineage (GTDB taxonomy): Bacteria > Pseudomonadota > Gammaproteobacteria > Burkholderiales > Burkholderiaceae_C > Limnohabitans. Next base: position 3,024 of record RFMX01000224.1, on the reverse strand, counting down.
TAGGCGATATGGCCGCCAACCACCCAAAACCTGCCACCAGTACGAGCGAAATTGCACCCATAGGCAATTCTGCTCCCACAGTCAAAACCGATCGGTTTGTGGTGGTGGCTCTGGACCCCGGCCACGGTGGTGAAGACCCCGGTGCCGTTGGCCCCAATGGCACACGCGAAAAAGACGTGGTGTTGCAAATCGCCCATCTTTTGCGTGAACGCATCAACACAACTGTGCTGAAGACCAAGCGTGGCGAACTGCCTTTGCGCGCTTTTCTCACCCGCGATGCAGACTTTTTTTTACCCTTGCATGTCAGGGTGCAAAAAGCCCAAAAGGTGCAAGCGGATTTGTTCATCAGCTTGCACGCCGACGCTTTTTTCACACCGCAAGCCCGCGGTGCGAGCGTGTTTGCCCTCAGCCAAGGGGCTGCCTCCAGCGCAGCAGCACGTTGGATGGCCAACAAGGAAAACGGTGCTGATGCCATTGGTGGCTTGAACATCAAAGTGCAAGACCAGCATGTGCAACGTGCTCTGCTCGACATGAGCACCACCGCTCAAATCAATGACAGTCTCAAACTGGGTAACGAAATGCTGGGACAAATTCGCCGTGTGGGCAAACTGCACAAACCGCAAGTTGAACAAGCGGGTTTTGCCGTGTTAAAGGCCCCTGATATTCCCAGCTTGTTGGTGGAGACGGCTTTCATCAGTAACCCTGAAGAGGAAGCTTTGCTGATCAGTGCGACCTACCAAAACCAGTTGGCCGATGCATTGATGCGCGGCATTGAAAATTATTTCATGCGTAACCCACCCCTGGCGCGCTCCCGTTCTGCATAAACCTCATGGCAAGGAACGCAGCGACGAAGCCATCCACATGCGTCGAATGGCGGTTTGCATATCACGTGTGTATTGGTCAATGTCCCATGCCGGCAAGGCCTGCAACCGTTGACGCAAGCCTTGCTTCAAGCGCAACAAGGCTTGCCGATCTTGAGACAACGCCACCGCACGGCGAACCAAATCGGCATCGTCGGTGGACACCCACTCGGACAAGCCCGCCGCATGCATGAAGCTCGCGCCCATGCGTGAGACAAAATGCCCGCCGGCAATCGTCAAGACCGGCGCACCCATCCACAGGGCTTGCAAACTGGTGGTGCCGCCGTTGTAGGGCACCGGGTCCAGCGCAATGTCCACATCGCCGTACTCGGCCATCGTGTCGCTCAAACCGGTCGGACCGCGAAACTCGATGCGCTCCAAGGCCACGCCCAAGTCTTGCAAGCGCTGACCAAACACCTTGATGGCAGTTGCATCCTTGAAGCTGGGTGCTTTCAACAACAAGCGTGAATCGGGAATGGCCTTGAGCACATTCGCCCACAGCGCCAGGGTGCGCGGTGTGAGTTTGGACACATTGTTGAAAGACGCAAAGGTCAAGGAACGCTTAGCAGTCTCTGCATTAAATGCGGGATAGGGGTAGTCGACCTCAGGCGCAAAGCAAAACACGGTGCGGCAAGCGAATGACTTTTTCAGAAAACAAAGCCTCACTGCCCTCGGGTGCGACCACCGGGTCGGCCAAGATCCAATCCATATGGGGCACACCGGTGGAGCCGGGGTAACCCAAAAATGTGGCTTGCACCGGCGCCGCACGTTTGGCGAACAACGACATGCGCTGCTGACCGGTGTGGCCCGCCAAGTCGAGCAGCACATCCATACCGTCTTCTTCAATACGGCGCGCCAATTGCGCATCGTTCAAGGTCGTCACTTCCACCCAATGGCTCACACGCCGCTTGGCGAGCAAGGTTTGCTCGTCGTAACTCACGCCCGTAAAGTACACCGTGATCTGGATGTCCTCGGGGTTCCAACGGGCCAACACCGGTTGCATGAAGATATTGACCGGGTGCTGGTGGTGAAAGTCTGCCGTGACCAGGCCCAAGCGCAAACGCTTGTGCGGGTCGCGGGGATTCGCAAAACTCTCGGGTTGCCGAGCGCCCTCGCCCATAGGTGCAAACAGCTCGCGGTGCAGGGTAGCCACCGCCAAAGGCGTGAGCTTGTCGCTGTAGAGCGAGGCCATGGCGGCGCTGGAGCGCATCTGGGACAAGGGCCCTTCCTCTTGAGCCAACTCGGCATACAGGGCCAGCGCTTTGTCCACCTCGCCCAAACGGCCTGCCACTGTAGCCCGCAGGGAACGCGCGCCCGGTTGCGGCGCTATAGCCTCGGCGCGCGCCAAGGTGGCCAATGCCAAATCCATCTCCCACGTCTCGACATAGCCATGGGCCAAGTTCCACAGGGCCGATGCGCTGTCAGGGTGCAGCTCGGCGTTGCGTTGCAAGACCGCTTGCGACTCTTGCCACAAGTTAAAGCGAAGCGACGTTTGCGCCAAACGCACCAAGGTGTCTTCGGCGGTGGCTTGCGAGGCCTGGGTCAGCACTTGCATGGCGTCCTCACGCGCGTTGATGCGCAACAACAACTCACCCAAGTCGATCAACATCTCGCAACGTTGGTTCAATGACAAAGGCGGCTGTGATGCTTCGACGGCCAACAGGGCTAGTCGCAAACTGTCCAAGGCGGCGGGCACATCGCCGCGCTCTTGGCGAAACTTGGCCATGCGCTGGTGCATGAAGTGGCGCTTGTCTGGCGGCACCAAGGTGCTGGCGCGGTGGTAGAGGGCCGCGCCCTCGTCGCGTCGACCCAACTCTTCGAGCAAACGCGCTGCACCCAAAGGGGCTTCATAACGCGTGGGGTCCACGTCCATGGCGCGTTGGTAGCTGGCCAAGGCTTGCTCGAAGGCACTTTGCTGACGACACAAATGGCCCGCTTCCAACCAGCCGCTGAAATTCTGAGGATGGGTTTTGAGCAACCCGGCAAACCGATCGCGCGCCGCACGGCCTTGCCCCAATTGAACCGCACAGCGAGCCCATTGCAACGCAGCCCACGCATGCTGTGGCTCGGTTTGCAACAGCGCGGCATAGGCCTGCTCAGCCGCTTCGAATTGGTTTTGCTGAAACAGTTGGTCAGCGGCGGCGCTGGCGGATGTGGGGCGGTT
>RFMX01000352.1 GCA_009927495.1 Betaproteobacteria bacterium | reverse complement strand
ATTTTTTTACATACCTTTATTTTTATGCCTCAAAACTTATCTGTCTCACCATGTCATTGCGTATAGCCGTTGTGGGTGCCGGAGCCATTGGCGGCTACCTCGCAGTCAAACTCAGCTTGGCCGGACATCACGTTACCTGCATCGCGCGAGGTGAAAATCTTCGCGCTATCCAAAGTCAAGGGATGAAGTTGGTCACGGAAGATGGCACCGAACTGGTCGCCCCTGTGAAAGCTTGCAGTGTCGACAACGCGGAAACTTACGACTATGTATTTTTGACGCTTAAATCGCATCAGGTGGCAGCAGTTGCAAAAGACATAGACCGTTTATGCCATGACACCACGGCCGTGGTGACCATGCAAAACGGATTGCCTTGGTGGTACTTTCATCAACTTGTTGGCGCTTACCAAGGCACCCGGCTCAAGACACTCGACCCGGATGGCATGCTTTGGCAGCATCTCAAACCCGAACGTGTCATAGGGGCGGTGGTCTACCCAGCGGCAGAATTGATCGCCCCTGGTGTGGTCAAGCTGATTGAAGGCAACCGCTTCACCTTGGGTGAACCCCATGGCGAAAAAACAGATAGGGTTACTGTGTTGGCGCAAGCCATGATTGGCGCTGGTTTCAAAGTCCCTGTGTCTGCAGATATTCGCAGTGAGTTGTGGGTGAAGCTGTGGGGAAACCTGTGCTTTAACCCCATTTCTGCTTTGACCCACGCCACACTGGAACAAATTGCCTTGCATCCGCTGAGCCACTCCCTGGCCAGCCAAATGATGCAAGAGGCCCAAGCGGTCGGCGAAAAAACCGGCGCACAGTTCAAGATCAGCATTGAAAAGCGCATTGCAGGCGCACAAGCTGTGGGTGCGCACAAAACCTCTATGTTGCAAGACATCGAACAAGGCAAAGCCCTCGAGTTAGATGCCATTTTGGGCGCTGTCATCGAACTCGGGCGTGTGGTTGGCATACCCACGCCCACGCTTGAAACGGTTTACAGCCTGACCCGCTTGCTAGAACAAAGCGTGTTGCAAAGCCAGCACGGATTGAAATTACAAAACTAAAGGACCCGCATGCAAACCCTTCAAGAATGGATGGCGCAAGGCCAAGCAAATGCCGTGTGTTTAAGCGCACCCAACGC
>RFMX01000274.1 GCA_009927495.1 Betaproteobacteria bacterium | reverse complement strand
GCAGTCATTCCCATTGCCGGCGACTTGATTACCAGCGATATCGCTATGGCCCTGCGCACACCTACCAAAGACGCTGAGGACATCAAAGTTGAGTCTGGCTTTGCCAAGCAACTGCTGGCTGATCCCAATGTGCAAGTAGAGGTGCCAGGGCTGGGCGACAGAGGACCCAGAATGCTGAGCCGACAAAATTTGGCTGGCGTGATCGAGCCACGGATCGAAGAAATATTCTCCTTGGTGCAACAGGTGTTGCGAGATTCTGGTTACGAAGAAGTTCTCTCGTCAGGCATTGTGCTCACGGGTGGGAGCGCCATGATGCCGGGCATGATTGAACTGGGTGAAGACATATTTTTGAAGGCGGTTCGACGTGGCGTTCCGCGCTACAGCAGTGCATTGTCAGACATGGTTTCGCACCCTCGTGCGGCCACAGTCATGGGTTTGCTTGAGGAGGCCCGCTTGGCCCGTTTGCGCGGTTTCAGAGTGGCTCAGAAAAATGGCTCCATGAAAACAGCCATGGGGCGAGTCAAAGACTGGTTTGTGGGGAACTTCTGATGATGAATCTATATTTTCACTTCCAACATCAACACGAATCCTGTCTGTTTGGTGACCACCGTCGATGGCGACCTTGTATTCGAGGTGCGCCGCCCATCAGTGAAGACTTCGGACACATTGCTTGAAATGAACGGTAAAACAAACAACACAGACATTGGAGAAAAACATGAACATAGAAATGATTGAAAAAAACGAATTCAGCTCTGACACCCAAATCCGTGTCATCGGTGTCGGTGGAGGTGGTGGTAATGCGGTTGAACACATGATCAAAAGCGGTGTTCGGGGCGTAGAGTTCATCTGCGCCAATACCGATGCGCAGGCCTTGCGTGTCAGTTCTGCGCACCGCGTGATTCAATTGGGTGATAACGGCTTGGGTGCTGGTAGTAAACCAGAGCGTGGTCAGTCTGCAGCAGAGGCTGCTACCGAAACCATTCGTGAGGTACTGGAAGGTGCAAACATGGTCTTCATCACCGCTGGCATGGGCGGTGGCACAGGCACGGGTGCGGCCCCCGTGGTTGCCCGCGTGGCGCGTGAAATGGGTATCCTGACGGTGGGCGTGGTCACCAAGCCATTCGACTGGGAGGGCGGTCGACGCATGACCAATGCTGAGGCGGGTTTGGCCGAATTAGAAGCCAACGTGGACTCTTTGATCGTGGTATTGAATGAAAAATTGCTGGATGTGTTGGGCGACGATGTTACCCAAGACCAAGCGTTTGCTTATGCTAACGATGTGTTGCGTAACTCTGTAGGTGGCATTGCCGAGATCATCAATGTGGAAGCCTTGGTCAACGTTGACTTTGAAGACGTTCGCACCGTCATGAGCGAGCAGGGTAAAGCCATGATGGGCACGGCCACAGCCAACGGACCAGACCGCGCCCGCATTGCTGCTGAGCAAGCCGTGGCATGCCCTTTGCTCGAAGGTGTGGATATGACTGGTGCCAAGGGTGTATTGGTGCTCATCACGGCAGCCAAAGGCGGTTTGAAACTGGCCGAATCCCGTGAAGCGATGAATACCATTCGCGCATTTGCATCCTCTGAAGCCCATGTGATTTATGGCACGGCGTACGATGAATCTTTGGGTGACCAAATTCGCGTCACGGTGGTGGCAACAGGATTGGCGCATGCAGGTAAGCGCATTGCGCCACCTTTGACGGTCATTCAACGCACTGGTACAGACAATGTCGGCTATGCACCGCAAGCCATCATGCCCAGCAGCGCCATGGCAGAGAGCAGCCATATGGCCAGCAGCATGCCAAGCGCAATAACACCAGCAGACTATGGCAATGTCAATGTACCCAGTGTTTGGCGAACACGTGACCGTACACAAGCAGCAGCCAAAGTTGACGCCATGTCTTCAGGTGGCATGGATAACTACGAAATCCCAGCTTTTTTGCGAAAACAAGCCGATTAAAATCACAGGCGTGCTTAAGCAAAGAACCCTGCAAACCCTCACCCGTGCCGTCGGCGTTGGCCTGCACAGCGGCCAGCGGGTAGAGCTGTGTCTGCGTCCTGCTCCCCCTGACACTGGGGTGGTTTTCAGGCGCATTGATTTGAGCCATCCAGTAGAAATCCCTGTCAGCGCGACTGCAGTGACAGACACGCGGTTGGCCTCCACTATCTCTGCCCACGGCGTGAAAGTCTTGACGGTAGAACATTTGATGTCGGCCTGCTCTGGCTTGGGTATTGATAACTTGTATGTGGACATCACTGCCGAAGAGGTTCCCATCTTAGATGGCTCATCCGCCTCGTTTGTATTTCTTTTGCAAAGCGCAGGCATTGTGTTACAAGATGCACCTAAGCGCTTTATCCGCGTGCTCAGCGAAGTCTGTGTCATGGAGGGTGAGGCCGAGCAACGCAAATGGGCCAAACTCGAGCCTTACCATGGTTACAAATTAAGCTTTGAAATTGATTTTCAACACCCTGCAGTCGATGCCACTGGCCAGCGGGTTGAGTTTGACACTGAAACCGGCAGTTACGTCAAAGACATTGCCAGAGCCCGCACTTTTGGTTTTTCAAAAGACATAGAACATATGCGTGCCAATGGTTTGGCTTTGGGCGGCGGATTAGACAACGCCATCGTCATGGATGATTACAAAGTGCTCAACAGCGATGGGTTGCGGTACGACGATGAATTTGTGAAACACAAAATACTCGACGCCATGGGTGACTTGTATCTCTTAGGCCGTCCATTGCTGGCTTCATACAGCGCATTTCGCTCAGGTCACGCCATGAATAACCGCTTGCTTCGTGAGTTGCTCAGCCAACCCCAAGCGTATGAAATTGTCAGCTTCGAGGACGAGCGGCGCGCTCCAAGAGGCTTGGCTCAACTCGCACCTGCTTGGTAGTTTTTGGTGCTATATCCATCATCCGTGAACTGTGACGGGCATGCGCATGTGTGATCGCCAAGCCCAAAGCATCGGCTGCATCGGGTCCTGGTAAAGCCGGCAACTTCAGCAAACGCTTGACCATCTCCTGAACCTGCGCTTTGGCCGCTTTGCCGTGTCCAGCAATGGCTTTTTTCATTTGTAATGCGGTGTATTCAGTCACAGGCAAATCTTTTTGCACCAAAGATGTGAGGCAGGCACCTCTGGCTTGGCCAAGCAACAGACTGGCTTGCGGATTCATATTCACAAAGACAATTTCCACAGCTGATTCATGGGGCGCATAGCGCTCAACCACTTGTGCAATGCCGTTGAAAATCACATTCAAACGCGCAGGCAAATCGTCGCGCGGCAAATGCGTGGTGGTGATGGTGCCGCTGGCCACATAGCGCAACTGACTACCGGTGCTGTCGATCACTCCAAACCCAACACATTGCAAGCCTGGGTCTATGCCCAAAATACGCACAAGCTCTGTCATGGCAGTGCCACCATGGGCATACGGGCCAAAATAATGGCAGCACGGTCATTCAAATACGGCGAGCGAGGAAATTTTTCGTAGTATTTGGGACGCGGCAACATGACCGACAGACGTGCGGCCTCTGCAGAACTTAACTGGGAAACCGATCTACCATAGTAATGTCGTGCTGCAGACTCAACACCAAAAACACCTTCCCCCCATTCGACATTGTTAAGGTAGATTTCCAAGATACGTTGCTTGCTTAAGCATTGCTCTAAGGCCATAGTCAGAACCAATTCTTGTGATTTGCGAAAGAAAGTTCTTTCTCCACTGAGAAAAAGGTTTTTTGCCAACTGCTGCGTGATGGTGGAACCACCTACCACTTTAGGGGTTTGGTTTTTAGCTTGTGCTTTGGCCTCAGCACGTGCGTTTTTGCTCCAAGCTCGCTCGAGCGCCTCCCACTGAACACCCGTATGTGACGCAAAAATATCATCCTCGGAGGCAATCACCGCACGTTGGATATTCACTGGCAATCTAGGGTGAGCTACCCATTGCTGCGACCAACGAATAGCAGGGTATTTAAGGCTGAGACGCCCAAGCTCAGACCGCTGAAAAGCAGTTGAACCTGGGTCCACATACCGCATCATGGCAATGCGTGCAAAGAAAAAAACCTGCAAACCCAAAGCGCACCAAAAGAAAAAAACAAGCCACCTCAGTCCTGCAAGAAGAAACAGATGGCGGCGGCGCGAAGTCACAGTCATTCGCTTTGCAAAGTGGTTTGCAAAGTGTTGTTGTGGTCAAAGCTGAACCGCGTGACCAAAGCCAGTTGGTCCATTTCACGTCGCATGGCGTCGTTGAATGGACCATACGGACCGGCGTTACGCGCAATTTGCTTGGCATGAAAGTCAAGCAAAGGATTGCCAGAGCCTTGAGAAACCTCAGCTGAGATGACTTGTCCGCGTGTATCAATCGTGATGACCATGATCAACGAGCCATACAGTTTTTGACCTTGCGCTTGTGGGAAATCCAAAGTTCCCTTCGCCTCAATCTTGCGTCGAATCACGTCGTAGTAGCGAGAGTAAGAGGCTTCTTGGGTGCTGGGGCTGACATAGCGTTTGCGGGGGCGTGCATTCTCTTCTTGTATGCGTTTTTCGATTTGGGCCAACAAGTTGATGAGTTGTTGGCGTTGTCGCTCAATCGCAGGATCTTTGTAGGTGTTGTGCGAAGCATTGAGTTTGGCCAATGTTTGCTTGGTGCGGGTGAGCAGCTCAGCTTGCTCACGTTCTTTTTCAGCAATCTTTTGCTTCACTTGGTTATCAGCTTGACCAGAGCGGGTCGTTGGCGAGTTGATCAGAGGGGAGGTTGATCTGTCTTTAGTGGTTTCGCCGCCACCTGCCAAATTGGTTTGAGCAATAGCTTTAGGTTTGGCTGGGGCTTTTTCTTCGGACTCGGTGTTGACCAAAATCACTTCCAAACCAGTGTCGCGCACCAAACGGTCTATATTCTCTGGGGGGGTTAGCCGCACAGCCATTAAGACCGCATGAACAGTCAGTGAAATGCCCAAAGCCCAGGGCAAAAGTCTGTCAGCATGGAAAAAGGAAACAAGCATCTGGATGGTTCAAAAAATTAGCTGGATGCGTCCGAAGGCGCAGCGGGAGCAACTTCAGCATCATCCAAGTCAACTGCAATGGCAAGGGGACCTGCCGCCACCTCTTCATCTTCTTCGGCGTTGATGGGCTCTTGCGTTTGCTGCAAAGATTCAATGAATTGTGCATGGATATCCAGTGCAATCAAATCCATATCACCTAAGCGAACCCGCACCCGACTGCCTCTTTCAAGCGCTGGAGAACCCATGACGGAAAAAACCAGCGGCAAATGGTCAGCACGTGCCAGCGCTGGTTCACCGGGAAAGGATTTGATCACGGTCGCGTCCAATTCTGCAACCGAGTTTTGGCGCAAGTACTGCAAAGTCCAAAAGCGCTCCATGCTGGCTTGGTGGGTGTTGTAGGCGCTGTAGGCTGATTCAAAAGCAGTGATGATGCCAAAGAGTTCTGCATCCTTGGGCTTGAAAGGGGCTGCCAGTGCAGCGGTTGCGCCATGGCGCACGCTTGCAATCAATTGCCACTGGTTGACCAAATCTGTGTAGCGACGCAAAGGCGAGGTACTCCAAGCGTAACTGGGGACGCCGATGCCAGCATGGGGCAGGGCCTTGGTGCCCATGCGAACTTTGATGCCAGGTGCCAAAGAGGCTTGGCTGCGGTAAATGGCAGGCACGCCCAAACTGGCCAGCCACTGACCCCAGGTGCTGTTGGCCAAAATCATGGCTTCAGCCACGATCAGGTCCAGCGGTGACCCGCGTGTGCGAATGCTGATGTTTACGCTTTCATGGCCATTAGGGCCGGTATCGGCCACTTCTGCCAAGCGGAAGTTGTAATCGGGGCGGTTGAAAGTTTCGGGTTTGCCGCGAATGACTTCCCGTGCTGCCTTCAGATGTTTTGCCAGACGAAATAAGAAGGCCAATTCGGCATGGGGCATGGCGACCACCGCTGTGGTTTCCACACCGCTGGCCTCTTTGCTCAGCCAACTTTCGGTAACCACCGTGTCCAGTTGATCGTGGCGCATATTGGCTTGAATAGGCACTAACTCGAGGCGAGTTTCGGTATGGAGAACAGACAAAGTCTGTGCATCAAAGCTGACATACAAAGACAAGGCCGGACAGTTGCGGCCTTCTTGCAAGGTGTAGGCCTGCACCACGCTGTCAGGCAGCATGGTGATTTTGTGACCAGGCATGTACACCGTCGATAGACGGGCACGCCCACACATATCGATGGCGTCTCCCGGCTTGAGTACCAAAGCTGGTGCAGCAATGTGGATGCCCACAGTGATGCGGTCGCCACCCAAGCCTTGCACCGACAAAGCGTCATCAATTTCGGTGGTTTGCGAGTCATCGATGGAATAGGCTTTGACAGTGGCCAATGGCAGGTCAGAGGTGGTGGCTGGCGCTTGCAAAGGAGGGAATGCCGTTCCCTTGGGGAAATGCTCAAACAAAAAACGCTGCCAGTGAAAGTCGTAAGCGGAGCGGATGGCGCCCGCTTTTTGCAGCAACACCAATGGCGCGGTTTGGCTTTGCTTAGCAGCCTCAACCACGGCTTTGTACTCGGGGGCGTTTTTGTCGGGCTTGAAGAGAATTTTAAAGAGTTGTGTCTGCACTTGAGGCGGGCAGCGGCCAAGCATGAGTTCTTGTGCCCAGTCTGAAATTTGCAGTTGAAGCTGCTTTTTCTTTTCAATAGCGATCAGGGCTTGTTGCACGATCTCAGCCGAGGCTTTGCGAAAGCGACCCTTGCCAGCTCGGCGGAAATAGTGGGGAGCTTCAAACAAGCAAAGCAGGGTGCCCAGTTGCTCGCTGGGGCTGGCGTCTTTCGAGAAATAGTCACGGGCCAAATCGGCAAACCCAAATTCGTCTTGGGGTGCAAATTCCCAAGCCATGTCCACTTCCATGCTGGAGGCGACGGCTTTGCCGGCCAACATGAATTCTGTCGGCGGCGGTTTATCAAACTTCATCAGCAATTGGTTGGATTTGACCTTGACACGTTTGCCGCTTTCTAGCTCGAGTTGTGCAGACGCATCAGCCTCGGACAATACCCGTCCTGTGAGGAATTTTCCGCCTTCTTCATAAAGTGCATACATGGAGACAGATTCTCCCATGGCGCTCCGATAAACTTCACCCATGGGAACCCAACTTGGCAAATACAGTGTGTTTCAGCGCATCACGCCGCTGGTCAAAGGCTTTGACACTGTTTTGGGCTTTGCGGTTCTGCTGTTGGCCGCAGTTGGGCTGCTGACCATTTTTTCATCGGGTTATGCCGAGGGACAGCGTTTTATAGACCATGGCCGCAATATGCTGATTGCATGCGGCATCATGTTTGTGGTGGCGCAAATTCCGCCGCAACGCATGATGGCCTTGGCTGTTCCCATTTACACCGTGGGTTTGGCGTTGTTGGTGGCGGTGGCCTTGTTTGGTTTAACCCGCAAAGGCGCTCAGCGTTGGCTGAATGTGGGTATCGTGATTCAGCCCAGTGAAATCATGAAAATTGGCATGCCGCTGATGCTCGCCTGGTGGTTTCAAAAGCGTGAGGGGCAGCTAAGGACCTTGGATTTTTTTGTGGGCGGCTTGATTTTGCTCATTCCAGTGGGTCTGATCGTCAAGCAACCCGATTTAGGCACAGCCATCTTGGTCATGGCCGCCGGCTTGTATGTTATTTTTTTTGCTGGCTTGAGTTGGTGGCTTATTATTCCGCCGCTGGTTTTGGGTATTCTCGGCATGGTCTTGCTGGTGATTTTTGAGCCCAGCTTATGCGCCAAAGGCGTCGACTGGCCCTTTTTAAGGGATTACCAACAGCAGCGGGTATGTACTTTGTTGGACCCAGGGCGAGATCCTCTAGGCAAAGGCTTTCACACCATTCAAGGCATGATTGCCATTGGTTCAGGTGGTTTTTGGGGCAAGGGCTTGATGCAAGGCACCCAAGCCCAGCTCGACTTCATTCCTGAACGCACCACCGACTTTGTCTTTGCAGCCTACTCTGAAGAATTTGGCTTGGTTGGCAATATGCTGTTGATAGGTGGATTTTTGGTGCTGGTGTTCAGGGGCTTGGCGATCGCCCTTGAAGGCCCTACCTTGTTTGCTCGCTTGTTGGCAGGCAGCGTGACCTTGATCTTTTTTACCTATGCTTTTGTCAACATGGGCATGGTCAGTGGTTTTTTACCGGTGGTTGGGGTACCCTTGCCTTTTGTCAGCTACGGGGGGACTGCCATGGTGACCCTGGGTTTTGGTATTGGTATTTTGCTCTCCATCGCCAAAGCCAAGCAGTTGGTGCAGTCTTAGCCTGGCCTCAACCCGCGGCGCACAGGGTTGTTGACCGACTCCTACAATAGTCTCATGATTTCACGCGAACCCACCCTCGAGCGATTGACCATCGCGCAAAACCTGCTCCTCACACCTTACGGTTTGGACGAATCCCACCTCAACCAAGCTTTGTCGGCCATCCGTGCCCATCA
>RFMX01000016.1 GCA_009927495.1 Betaproteobacteria bacterium | reverse complement strand
TTGCATAAAGGCTTCGCGCGACAGCAGGCCTTTTTCCATTTGCGAGAGCTTGAACTCCCAGTCGCCGGTCAGGTCGGCGCGTGAGAGTTCTTCCACGCCCAAGCCGCGCAAGAGCGTCATCAGCTGGAACGCCTTGGCCGTGGGAATCAGCTCACGGCCTTCGCGCAGCATGTATTTCTCGTTGAGCAAGCCCTCAATGATGGAAGACCGCGTGGCAGGCGTGCCCAAGCCTTTTTCCTGCATGGCTTCGCGCAGCTCGTCGTCTTCCACCTGCTTGCCCGCGCTCTCCATCGCACCCAACAAGGTGGCCTCGGTGTAGCGTGCGGGGGGGCGGGTTTTCAGGCCCTTGGGGTCGGCTTCAGACACTTTCGGTTTTTCACCGGCGCTGAGCTTGACCAAAATCTTGCCGGACTCTTTGTCTTCTTCCTCGTCCACCTCTTTGCCGTAAATCGCTTGCCAGCCGGGCTCGACCAACACCCGGCCGGTGGTTTTGAAGTGGTGGCTCTTACCCGCGGCCGCCACTTGGCTGATGCGGGTGGTGTCCATGAACTGCGCCGCGGGGTAGAACACCGCGATGAAGCGGCGCACCACAAAGTCGTAGAGCTTTTGCTCGGCGTCGGACAAACCGCTGGGTGCTTCGAGCGTGGGGATGATGGCAAAGTGGTCGCTGACCTTCGCGTTGTCAAACACCTTTTTGCTGGGCTTGATGTAGCCCTGCGCGATGGCGGTTTTGGCAAACGGCGCCAAGTGGCCCATGCCGCTGTTGGCCAGCATGTGCATGGTGTCTTTGACCGTGGGCAGGTAGTCCTCGGGCAGGTGCTTGGAGTCGGTACGCGGGTAGGTCAGGGCCTTGTGGCGCTCGTACAGGCTTTGCGCCAAGGAGAGCGTGGTTTTGGCCGAGAAGCCAAAGCGGCCATTGGCCTCGCGCTGCAAAGTGGTCAGGTCGAACAGGCCTGGGCTGCCTTTGCTGCTGGGCTTGCTTTCCTCGGTGACGGTGGCGGTTTGGTGGCGCACCGCGTCCGCGATGGCTTGCGCCTCGCTCAAGGACCAGACCCGGTCTTCCTTGATTTCTTTGTCGTCGGCGTTGGCTTTGTGCGTGGGGTTGAACCATTTGCCTGCATAGGCGCCGGCAGA
>RFMX01000350.1 GCA_009927495.1 Betaproteobacteria bacterium | reverse complement strand
ACAGCCCATGTTCGCGCAGGGGAATTGATTCCCGAGCGCTTATTGAATCCCCAAGAAATCCAATCCTTACTCGAGAGTACAGCATGACCTTACAAATTCGAAACATCGCCATCATTGCCCACGTTGACCATGGCAAAACCACCATGGTCGATCAGTTGTTGCGCCAGTCTGGCACCTTTGCCGACCACGAAAAAGTGGTGGACACGGTGATGGACAACAACGCCATTGAGCGTGAACGCGGCATCACCATCTTGGCAAAAAACTGCGCTGTCAGTTGGCAAGGCACCCATATCAACATCGTTGACACCCCTGGGCACGCGGACTTTGGCGGAGAGGTGGAACGCGCTTTGTCCATGGTTGACGGTGTGGTGCTGTTGATTGATGCGCAAGAAGGCCCCATGCCGCAAACACGTTTTGTGACTAAAAAGGCCTTGGCCTTGGGGCTCAAGCCTATTGTGGTGGTCAACAAAGTGGACAAGCCCGGCTCTCGTCCTGATGCCGTCATCAATGCGGCTTTTGAGTTGTTTGACAAACTCGGCGCCAATGACGAGCAGTTGGACTTCCCCGTGGTGTATGCCTCAGGCATCAACGGCTGGTCTTCTTTGGTAGAAGGCGAGGCAGGTGCGCAATGGGGACCTGATATGTCTGCTTTGTTTGACACCATCTTGAAGCATGTGCCACCTCAGCAAGGTGACCCCGCGGCTCCTTTGCAACTGCAAATCTCTGCTTTGGATTTCTCGACCTTTGTGGGCCGCATTGGCGTAGGCCGTATCAGTGCGGGCACGTTGAAGCCTGGTATGGACGTGGTGGTCATGGAGGGCGAGGGCGGTACACCTGCCAAAGGCCGCGTGAACCAAGTGTTGAAGTTCCAAGGCTTAGAGCGCATTCAAGCCACCGAAGCAGGCCCTGGCGACATCGTCTTGATCAACGGCATTGCAGACATTGGCATTGGTGTGACCATCACCGACCCTGTGAATCCCAGTCCTTTGCCTATGCTCAAAATTGACGAGCCCACCTTGACCATGAATTTTTGTGTCAACACCTCACCCTTGGCCGGACGCGAAGGCAAGTACGTCACCAGCCGACAAATTTGGGACCGTTTGCAAAAAGAGTTGCAGCACAACGTGGCCTTGCGTGTCAAAGAAACCGATGAAGACGGTATTTTCGAAGTGGCAGGACGCGGTGAATTGCACTTAACGATTTTGTTGGAAAACATGCGCCGTGAAGGTTACGAGTTGGCGGTATCCAAACCCCGCGTGGTCTACCGTGATGTAGACGGTGTTCGCCACGAGCCTATTGAGATGGTCACGGCTGACATTGAAGAAGGTCACCAAGGTGGCGTGATGCAGGCCTTGGGTGAGCGCAAAGGCGAATTGGTGAACATGGACCCTGATGGCCGTGGTCGTGTGCGTTTGGAATACCGTATTCCTGCTCGTGGCTTGATTGGTTTTACCAATGAGTTTTTGAATTTAACCCGTGGTTCTGGCTTGATTTCCAACATCTTTGATGGCTACGAGCCGCATAAAGGTGACATTGGTGGCCGTAAAAACGGTGTGTTGATCTCCATGGACGATGGCGAAATTTTCACCTATGCCTTGGGCAAATTGGATGACCGTGGCCGCATGTTTGTCAAACCTAACGACCCCGTTTATGAAGGCATGATTGTGGGCATACACAGTCGTGACAACGATTTGGTGGTGAACGCTACCCGTACCAAGCAGCTGACCAATTTCCGTGTCAGCGGCAAAGAAGATGCCATCAAAATCACG
>RFMX01000454.1 GCA_009927495.1 Betaproteobacteria bacterium | reverse complement strand
CAGCTTTGAAAGTGTGATGCGGCGCGACTACCCCGTGGTGCTTGGCACCCTGTATTTGTTCACCCTGATTGGCTTGGTCACCAAGCTCATCAGCGACCTGTGTTATGTGTGGGTAGACCCCCGCGTGAAGTTTGATTGAAAGCCATGGCGACTGTTTCTCTTTCCCCCTCAGCCATTGCTTGGAAGCGCTTCAAGCGCAACCGCTTGGGCTTTGTCAGCTTGATTCTTTTTGTGTTGTTGTTTGTCATGAGTTTGGCGGCCGAGTTGGTCAGCAACGACAAACCCTTGGTGGCCAGTTACCAAGGCAAGCTGTATTTCCCCATTTGGCACAACCCACCAGAAACCGAGTTCGGCGGTGACTTTCAAACCCCTACCGACTTTCTTGACCCCTTTATTCGTCTGCAGTTTGCCAAGCGGGCAATTGGGCGGTTTACCCACCCAACCCCTACCACCACAGCACGCTGAATTACTTCGCCAAAGAACCCAACCCCGCGCCGCCGTCCGAAGACAACGTCTTTGGTACCGATGACCGAGGCCGCGATTTGTTTGCGCGGCTGTTGTACGGTTTCAGGGTATCGGTCTTGTTTGCTTTGGCTTTGACGATCACAGGTACCGTCTTAGGTGTGGTCACGGGTGCCATCCAAGGGTTTTTTGCAGGCAAAACCGATTTGGCGTTTCAGCGTTTCATCGAGATTTGGGGCGCCATGCCCGAGTTGTATTTGCTGATCATTTTTTCAGCCGTGTTTGAGCCCAGCATTGCTTTGCTTTTGATTTTGCTCAGCATGTTCGGCTGGATGGGTTTGTCCGACTATGTGCGAGCCGAGTTTTTACGCAACCGTCAACTCGACTATGTGCGGGCTGCCCGCGCCTTAGGGTTGTCAAACTGGGCCATCATTTGGCGGCATATCCTGCCCAACAGCATGACCCCCGTGGTTACCTTTTTGCCGTTTCGCATGAGTGCGGCGATTTTGGCACTGACCAGTTTGGATTTCTTAGGCCTGGGCGTACCGCCTGGAACACCGAGCTTGGGCGAGTTGCTGTCGCAAGGCAAAACCAATATTGATGCATGGTGGATTTCGTTGTCTACCTTCGCGGTACTGGTGATCACCTTGTTGCTGCTGACTTTCATGGGGGACGCTTTGCGCGACGCCTTGGACCCACGCAAGCTGCATCAGGAGACTCTGCCATGAGCACGCTCTTGAAGGTGGAAGACTTGCACTTGTCGTTTCAAGGGCGAGAGGTGGTGCATGGAGTGTCTTTTGACATAAAGGCTGGTGAAAAACTGGCGTTGGTGGGCGAGTCGGGGTCTGGCAAAACCGTTACCGCTTTAAGCCTGCTGGGTTTGGCCAGAGGCGCTTGGGTGCGTGGCAAAGCGGTCTTTGAAGACGCGGATTTGCTGAGCATGAGCGAGGCGCAACTGCGCGAGGTCCGCGGCGGCGACATCGCCATGATTTTTCAAGAACCCATGACCGCGCTCAACCCGCTGTTCTCCATTGGCGACCAAATTGCCGAGGTCTTGCAACTCAAGCGCGGCATGTCTGCGGCGGATGCTTGGCAACACACCATCGAACTGCTGACTGACACGGGTATCCCAGAGCCTGAACGGCGGGCCAGCAGCTTTCCCCACCAGTTGTCAGGTGGACAGCGCCAACGCGCCATGATCGCCATGGCTTTGGCCGGAAAGCCGAAATTGCTGCTGGCCGACGAACCCACCACCGCGCTGGATGTGTCGCTGCGCCAGCAAATTTTGGATTTGCTCGACAGCCTGCAAGAAAAGCACAGCATGGCGATTTTGCTGATCACCCACGACCTGAACATGGTGCGCCGCTTTGCCGACAAGGTGGTGGTGTTGGAGGGCGGCTATGTGGTCGAACAAGGCGAGGTGTCGCAGGTTCTGGCCAAGCCTTTCCATCCTTACACCCAAAAGCTGGTCAACAGCCAGCCCACCCGCAATGTGCTTCCAGCCAATCCGATAGCGCCCGTGGTGGTCCAAGCCAAAGGCATACGCGTGAGCTACCCCGTCCCACGCAGCGGCTGGCGTGGTTGGTTTGGCAGTGCTGAATTTGTGGCCTTGCATGGCTTGGACTTTGAATTGCGCGCGGGGCAAACGCTGGGCATCATTGGTGAGTCGGGTTCAGGCAAATCGTCTTTGGCTTTGGCGGTTTTGAACTTGATTTCTTTTCAAGGCCAATTGACGCTGGAAGGTCTCGCTTGGCGCTCTGTCGCCGCCCGTGATTTGCCGCTGCGACAAGCGGTACAGGTGGTGTTTCAAGACCCGTTTTCATCCTTGTCGCCACGCATGACGGTGGAAGAGGTGGTGGGCGAAGGTTTGCAATTGCACCAGCCCGACACCAACCCACTGGACTTGCAAAAAGAGGTGCTGTTGGCTTTGGCTGAAGTGGGCTTGGACGAGGTGCAATTTCCTGGCCTCTTGGCCCGCTATCCGCATGAGTTTTCCGGTGGACAACGCCAGCGCATCGCCATTGCCCGTGCACTTATGGTGAAACCTCGGGTGTTGGTGTTGGATGAACCCACCAGCGCTTTGGATGTCACTATTCAAAAACAAGTGCTCGATTTATTGCAGCGCTTGCAACGTGAACGCGGCTTGAGCTACATCCTCATTAGCCACGATATGGATGTGGTGCAAGCCATGGCGCACCAAGTCATTGCTCTCAAGGACGGCCACATCGTCGAAACCCAATAATTGGGGGTCAGATCCCAATTAAGTTACAATGTCGCAAAGAAAGACAACGGGCGGAAATCCCAACCGCCCGTTTTTTTTGGTCGGACGAAAAGCGGTGGCATTGCAAAACATCATTGAACAAACGGTTGTCGGTCTGGGTTACCAGTTGGTAGACATTGAGCGCTCAGCCGGTGGTTTGTTACGCATCACCATCGACAAAATCTGGGTGTCGGGAGAGTTGGAGCAATTTATCCAAGTGGAAGATTGCGAAAAAGTCACCCGCCAGTTGCAATTTGTGTTGGAAGTTGAGCAAACGGCTTACAGCCGCTTGGAGGTGTCCTCCCCAGGTATTGATAGGCCGCTGAAAACCGAAGCTGACTTGGCCCGTTTTTGTGGCGAGGTGATTGATATCACCCTCAAAGCACCCATGGGTGCGGCAGCTGCAGGTTTGGTGTCGGCCAACCGAAAGAAATTTCGGGGTGTATTGGAAGCCACTGATACCCCCCAGACTTGGCAAATCACTTGGCGTGATGAACCTGTTAGCAAACCGGGAATGCGAGTTGCCAAAGTCAAAAAAGACACGCCAGTTCAGGCTTTGCAGTTCACCTTGAGTGAAGTGCGTGAAGCCCGACTGGCACCGATTGTGGATTTCAAAGGCCGTAGGCCTGCAGAGAAGAGGAGTAACTGATCATGAATCGCGAAATGCTCATGTTGGTAGACGCCATCTCGCGCGAGAAAAATGTCGAGCGCGATCTGGTGTTTGGTGCAGTCGAGTCTGCGCTGGCCCAAGCAACCAAAAAACTGTACCCAGGCGACTTGGATATCCGAGTCTCTATGGACCGAGACAGCGGCGTGTACGAAACCTTCCGCCGTTGGTTGGTGGTCCCCGATGAAGCCGGTCTGCAAAACCCAGACGCTGAAGAAATGCTGATGGACGCCAAGGAGCGTTTGTCCGATATTGAAGAAGGCGAGTACATCGAAGAAAGCATCGAGTCGCTGCCGATTGGCCGCATTGGTGCGATGGCTGCCAAGCAAGTGATTTTGCAAAAAATTCGCGATGCAGAACGTGAAATGTTGCTGGCTGACTTTCTGTCTCGTGGCGACAAGATTTTTGTCGGTAGCGTCAAACGCATGGACAAGGGTGATTTGATCGTTGAAAGTGGCCGCATCGAAGGTCGTTTGCGTCGTACCGAAATGATTCCCAAAGAGAATTTGCGCAGCGCTGATCGCGTTCGCGCCATGATCATGGAAGTTGACAACACCTTGCGTGGTGCCCCCATCATCTTGTCGCGCTCAGCCCCTGAATTCATGATCGAGTTGTTCCGACAAGAGGTTCCCGAGATTGAGCAAGGCTTGCTGGAGATCAAATCGTGCGCCCGTGACCCCGGCTCACGCGCCAAGATCGCAGTCATCTCCCACGATAAACGCGTTGAT
>RFMX01000404.1 GCA_009927495.1 Betaproteobacteria bacterium | reverse complement strand
GGCTTTGGGCGGCAGCTTGGGCATTGCGCCTACCGGTAATATTGACCCCGAACGGCGCTACCCGTCCATGTTCGAGCCCATCCACGGCTCGGCGTTTGACATCATGGGCAAGGGCTTGGCCAACCCGATTGGCACGTTTTGGAGTTGCGTGATGATGCTGGAGCATTTGGGCGAACCCTTGGCTGCGGGGCGCATCATGCAAGCCATAGAACACGTCACCGGCAACCGCTCTTTGCACACCCGTGACTTAGGCGGGCAAGCCACCACCGCGCAGGTGACAGAAGCAGTATGCAAGGCTTTGCAAGCGCAAGGCCAAATGTAAACAAGGACAAGGCATGAAAACAGCTTGGTACGAAAGCAATGGCGAAGCCAAAGACGTGATGACCGTGGGTGAGCGGCCCACACCCCAAGCCGGTGCAGGTGAGGTGAGGGTCAAACTGCATACCTCAGGCGTGAACCCCTCGGATGTGAAATCTCGCCGAGCCAGGCCCTTGGGTGGCCCCTACATCATTCCCCACAGCGATGGTGCAGGCATCATCGACCAAGTGGGTGCGGGTGTACCGGCCTCCCGCATAGGCGAGCGGGTCTGGACATGGAACGCCCAATGGCAACGTCCTGACGGCACCGCCGCAGAGTACGTGGTGTTGCCTTCGGCGCAAGCCGCGCATTTACCCGACAACACCTCGTTTGCAGCAGGGGCTTGCATGGGTATCCCAGGCCTCACAGCTTTGCAAGCGGTGCGTTTGGCGGGAGACGTCAAAGGCAAACAGGTGTTGGTGACTGGCGCTTCATCGGCCGTGGGTCACTACATCACCCAAATGCTGGTGCAAGCAGGCGCAACCGTCATAGGCACGGTGGGCAATGAAGCTAAAGCCGCTCACGCCAAAGCGGCGGGGGCCAGCCACACCTTGTTTTACAAAAACGGCCAAACGGTGGACGAGGTGAAAGCCTTGACCCAAGGGCAGGGCGTGGACGTGGTGATTGACATGGACTTTTCCACCACTGCGGCTTGGTTGGCCCAAGGGGTGATAAAGCACCATGGGCAACTGGTGTGCTATGGCTCCAACCCGCCACCGGACATCAGCATCGCTTTCAGGGCCATGTTGTTTGGTTCTTTTGGCTTGAAGTTTTTCTTGGTGTATGACTTGCTGCCCGCCGACCGTGAAGCGTGTGTGCAGCAGTTAAACAGCATGCTCAGCGCGGGCAAGTTGCAGCACAGCCTGTTGCCGTCCTTCACACTGGACCAAGTGGTGCAAGCGCATGAAATGGTGGAGGCTGGGCAGTCGATTGGCAATGTGGTGCTGGCTATCGCGCATTGAAGCCCACTTTTGCCATTTTTTTACACCATCCCACCTGTTCGACCGATTCGGTGAACGGCGTCATGGAGGCTTTCTCGCCCATGGCCCGCCTCAAAATCTTCACCAAGCAAAAGGTGGCCGAGGGGTTTTTCAACGACGTGGACTTGGTGGTGTTCCCAGGCGGTGACGGCGAGGCCACCGCGTTTCGGTCCATCTTAAAGCCCAATTTGCCCGATGTTCGTTCTTATATGCAGCGTGGCGGCAAGTATTTGGGCATCTGCATGGGCGCTTACTGGGCCGACGCTTACTACTTCAATATGCTTCAAAAGACCCGTTGTGTGCAGTACATCAAGCGCCCCAAAGCCGATATACGCTCGTCTTACGGCACGGTGACACCTGTCAACTGGATGGGCAAGAACCACCAGATGTATTTCTATGACGGCCCAACCTTTTTAGGTGGCTCCTTCCAAACCATTGCCAGCTATGCCAACGGCGACCCCATGGCGGTGGTGCAAGGCTCGGTGGGTTTGATTGGTTGCCATTTGGAAAGCCAACAGCATTGGTACAGCAAAAAAGTCATGCAGCCGCATTGGCACGAAAATACCCACCATCCTATGCTGTGGCAGTTTGTGGCCAACCATTTGCTGCAGACCCAGCAAATGCAATTGTTTTGAATTCAAAGCGAAAATAACTGTTTCGCTGAGAAGACGGATTGACCCTTTGAAACCAGATCTGTTGCCGCATGGCCGTTTGAGTGTTGCGCCTATGATGGACTGGACCGACCGCCACTGCCGGTATTTCCACCGCCTGTTGTCGCGCCACGCCCTGCTCTACACCGAGATGGTCACCACCGGTGCGTTGATCCATGGCGATGTGCCGCGCCACCTGGATTTCAACCCCGAAGAACACCCCGTGGCGCTTCAATTGGGCGGCAGCGACCCGGCGGACTTGGCCAGTGCCGCCAAGCTTGGCGAGCAATGGGGCTATGAGGAAATCAACCTCAACTGCGGTTGCCCCTCAGAGCGGGTGCGGCGTGGTGCGTTTGGCGCTTGCCTGATGGCCGAGCCCGCTTTGGTGGCCGATGGCGTCAAAGCCATGAAGGACGCGGTGGACATCCCTGTGACCGTGAAACACCGCATCGGCATTGACCGTGGCGAGAGCTACAACTTCGTGCGTGACTTTGTGGGCACCGTCTCGCAAGCGGGTTGCGAGTTGTTCATCGTTCATGCACGCAATGCCTGGCTGCAAGGTCTGTCGCCCAAGGAAAACCGCGACATTCCACCTCTGAAGCCTGAGTGGGTGCTGCGCTTGAAGGCTGACTTTCCCGCTTTGAAATTCATCATCAACGGCGGCATCACCACTGCCGAGCAAATCAGCCAGCACTTGGGCGCGTTGGACGGTGTGATGGTGGGGCGTGAAGCTTATCACCGCCCTTGGTTTTTGGCCGAGTGGGATGGTTTGATGGGGCAAGCAACTTGTGTTCTCAGCAAGGACGAGGTGGAAGCCCACATGGTGGACTACATGGAGGCTCTAGCCAAGTTGGGCGTGCCGTGGTTTGCGGCTTCACGCCATATGCTGGGCTTGCGCCATGGCCAAGCGGGAGCCAGAAAGTGGCGGCAGGTGTGGAGCGACCACCGCTTGAAAAACCACCCCGTCAGAGAAGTGGCTTCATTGGCGCTGAAACAATTGGGATCTGACCCCGATTAATCCGCGATACCGCCCACCACTTGGCTGAAGCCGCCATCCACATAGGTGATTTCGGCAGACACACCAGCCGCTAAATCGGAGAGCAAAAAGGCCGCGACATTGCCCACGTCGTCAATCGTGACGTTGCGGCGTATGGGTGAATTGCTGGCCACCACTTCCAAAATCTTGCCAAAGCTTTTGATGCCAGACGCCGCCAAGGTTTTGATAGGGCCTGCGCTGATGCCGTTGGCACGCAAACCGCGGTTTTGGCTACCCAGCGACTCCGCCAAGTAACGCACAGAGGCTTCAAGCGACGCCTTGGCCAGCCCCATGGTGTTGTAGTTGGGCACGGTACGCAATGCGCCCAAATAGCTCAGTGTCAACAGCGCGGCGTTGTCATTGAAGTGGGGCAAAAACGCTTTGGCCATAGCGGGGAAGCTGTAGGCGCTGATGTCGTGGGCGATGGCAAAGCCTTCGCGGCTCAAGCCGTCTAAAAAGTCGCCTGCGATGGATTCGCGAGGCGCAAAACCGATGGCATGGACAAAACCGTCCAATTGGGGCCAGACAGCGGTGAGGTCGCTCACCAAGGCGGCGATTTGCGCGTCGCTGGACACATCGCAATCAAACACCAAGGTCGAGCCAAAATCTGCAGCAAATTCGGTGATACGCTCTTTGAAGCGTTCTCCTTGGTAGCTGAAAGCCAACTCTGCGCCTTGAGCGTGGCAGGCCCTCGCGATGCCGTAGGCGATGGACCGGTTGGACAACACACCGGTGATCAACAATTTCTTACCGGCTAAAAACCCCGTTTTTGGCTGCATTTCGAGCACTCCTGAAAAATCTTGCAGAATTGTCGCATGCGAACTTTCTTACTTTGTCTTGGGGTATGGCTGTCCCCCAGTGTTTGGGCAGCCCACGCCTATGCCCAGTTTGGCGATATCAAATACCCCGAGGGCTTTAGCCACTTCAGCTATGTCAACCCTCTCGCCCCCAAAGGCGGCGACATTGCCATGGTCTCGCCTAGCCGTGCCTCTAGCTTTGACAAATACAACCCCTTCACCTTGAAAGGCACTGCGCCCCCAGGCTTGGGCAGCTTGATGCTGGAAACCTTGCTCACCGGCAACAGCGACGAACCCACCACCGCCTATGGTTTGCTGGCCGAGGATGTGAATGTGGCCAAGGACAAGCTGTCGGTGACTTTTCGCCTCAACCCTTTGGCACGTTTCCATAATGGCGACTCGGTGTTGGCCTTGGATGTGAAGTATTCCTATGACCGCCTCACCAGCAAAGAAGCCGCGCCCCAATTTCGCACCTATTTCAGTGAGGTGGCAGGTGTGGTGGTGGTCTCAGAACGCGAAATTCGCTTCAATTTCAAGCGGGCCAATGCCGAGTTACCTTTGATTGTTGGCAGCATGTCGGTGTTCAGCCACAAATGGGGGGCTGACAAGCCCTTGGACAAAATCATCACCGATGTGCCGATAGGTTCTGGTCCTTACAAGCTAGGGCAAGTCGATTTCGGCAAGGACATTCAATATGTGCGTGACAAAAACTACTGGGCGAAAAACCTGAATGTGCGAAAAGGCATGTTCAATTTCGACCACATCAGCTACCGCCTCTACAAAGACACCACCGCCCAGTTTGAAGGTTTTAAAGCGGGTGAATTCGATTACATCCAAGCCTTTGTCGCCCGTGAATGGGCCAGAGGCTACAAGGGCAAGTTGTTTGACAACGGCACCCTGATCAAAAAAGAACTGCAGCATGGAAATGCAGGAGACTTCCAAGGCTTTATGTTCAACACCCGTTTGCCCAAGTTCAAAGATGCTCGGGTGCGTCAAGCCATAGGCTTGGCCATGGACTACGAATGGATGAACCGCCAGTTGTTTTACCAAGCCTATACCCGTGTGCGTGGTTATTTTGTGGGCAGCGACTTTGAGGCCAAGGACCTGCCTGACACCGATGAGCTGAACTTGTTGGAACCCATGCGCGACAAGCTTGACCCCGCCATCTTCACCCAGCCTGTACCCTTGCCACCGGTGACCAGCCTAGACCCCGCCTCGGGCCATACCTTGCGAGACCATTTGCGCCAAGCCCGTGACTTGTTGGCCCAAGCGGGCTGGACCTACCGCGATGGCGCATTACGCAACGACAAGGGCGAGGCTTTTACCTTGGAGTTTTTGGACAACTCTGGTTCCATGGGAAGGGTGGTCACACCTTACGCCAAAAACCTTGAAAAACTGGGTTTCAAAGTGGTCTACAAAGTGGTGGATTTTGCGGTCTTGCAAAAGCGCATGGACGTGTTTGATTTCGAACTCATCAGCAACCGTACCGGTGGCAGCGAGGCACCTGGCACCGAGTTGCTTGAGCGCTTTGGTTCCAAGTCGGCAGACACCGAAGGCTCTAGCAACATCATTGGTGTGAAAGACCCCGCCGTAGACGCACTGTTGGACAAAGTGGTGGCGGCTCAAACCCGTGGCCAGTTGGTGGCGGCTTGCAAAGCTTTGGATCGTGTATTGCGTCACGGTCACTACAGCGTACCGCATTGGTATGGCAGTGTGCATAGAGTGTCTTGGCGGGCAGGGCGCTTTGAGCAGCCCAACATCACCCCGCGCTATTACCAGCCCGAGAGCTGGATCCAATCCACTTGGTGGGCAACACCTGCCAACTTTGCCGGAGTGCGTTGACATGTTTTTGTATATCGTGAAGCGCCTGTTGTTGATGATTCCCACCTTGTTTGGCATTTTGTTGCTGACGTTTGCGGTCATCCAATTCGTCCCAGGGGGGCCTGTTGAGCAAATGGTGGCGCAGTTGCAGGGCCGTGACAGCGGTGGCGAGGGTGCTGCTGCCAGCGGCGCGGGCTACCGTGGACGCCAAGGTGTGGACGCGGCACGAATTGAAGAGATCAAACAGCTGTATGGTTTTGACAAACCCGCCCACGAGCGATTTGTGCAAATGCTGGGGCAATTTGCCCGCTTCGATTTAGGTAAAAGCTTTTTCTACCCCAAAGATGTGTGGCAACTGGTGAAAGAAAAGCTGCCCGTCTCCATCAGCTTGGGGCTGTGGACCTTCTTTCTCAGTTATTTGGTGTCGGTGCCCTTGGGCATTGCCAAGGCGGTACGCGCAGGCACCCGCTTTGACACCCTCACCAGCTTGGTGGTGTTGATCGGCTACGCCATTCCAGGCTTTGTCTTGGGGGTGGCTTTGTTGGTGGTGTTTGGTGGGCAGTTGCAATGGTTTCCTTTGCGCGGACTCACCTCCGCCAATTGGGAAACCTTAAGTTGGGGTGCCAAGATCGTGGATTATTTGTGGCACATCGCCATGCCCATCACCGCCAGTGTCCTGGGTGCGTTTGCCGTCACCACCATGTTGACCAAGAACGCATTCCTTGAAGAAATCGGCAAGCAATATGTGTTGACCGCCCGTGCCAAAGGCTTGAGTGAAAACAAGGTGCTGTGGAAGCATGTGATGCGCAACGCCTTGATCCCTCTGGTCACCGGTTTTCCAGCGGCC
>RFMX01000017.1 GCA_009927495.1 Betaproteobacteria bacterium | reverse complement strand
TGTGAATGGCGACGACCCCGAGGCCGTGGTCTTGGCCACGCAGTTGGCACTGGAATACCGCATGGAATTCCGCCAAGACGTGGTGGTGGACATCACCTGTTTTCGCAAACTGGGCCACAACGAGCAAGACACGCCCAGCCTGACCCAGCCGCTGATGTACAAAAAAATCGCGGCCCACCCAGGCACCCGCAAGCTGTATGCCGAGCGTTTGGCTTCACAAGGCATGGGTGAGTCTTTGGGCGACGACATGGTCAAGGCCTACCGCGCTGCACTCGACACTGGCAAAAATACCTCTGACCCGGTGCTGACCAATTTCAAAACCAAGTTCACCGTGGACTGGTCGCCTTTCTTGGGTAAAAAATGGACTGATGCGGCTGACACCGCCCTGCCTATGGCCGAGTGGAAACGCTTGGCCGAGCGCATCAGCACCATTCCTTCTTCTGTCACACCACATTCCTTGGTGAAAAAGGTCTATGACGACCGCGCCGCCATGGGTCGCGGCGATTTGCCTGTGGACTGGGGCATGGGCGAACACATGGCGTTTGCTTCTTTGGTGGCCAGCGGGTTTCCCGTGCGTTTGTCTGGCGAAGACTGCGGTCGCGGCACCTTCACCCACCGCCATGCGGTCATTCACGACCAGAACCGCGAAAAGTGGGACACTGGCACGTACATCCCTTTGCAAAACGTGGCCGACAACCAATCGCCGTTCACCGTCATCGACTCCATCTTGTCCGAGGAAGCGGTGTTGGGCTTTGAATACGGCTACGCCTCCAACGACCCCAACACCTTGGTGATTTGGGAGGCGCAGTTTGGCGACTTCGCCAACGGCGCACAGGTGGTGATTGACCAGTTCATCGCCTCGGGTGAAGTGAAATGGGGACGTGTGAACGGCATCACCCTCATGCTGCCGCACGGCTATGAAGGCCAAGGCCCCGAGCACAGCTCAGCCCGTGTCGAGCGCTTCATGCAGTTGGCGGCTGACACCAATATGCAAATCGTGCAGCCGACCACGGCCAGCCAAATCTTCCATGTGCTGCGTCGCCAAATGGTGCGTAACTTACGCAAGCCGCTCATTATCTTCACGCCCAAGTCCTTGTTGCGCCACAAAGACGCCACATCGCCGGTGTCCGAGTTCACCAAGGGTGGTTTCCAAACCATCATTCCTGAAACCAAGGACATCAAGGCCGACAAGGTCAAACGTGTGGTGGTGTGCAGCGGCAAGGTTTACTACGACCTGTCCAAAAAGCGCGAAGACAACGGGCATGACGA
>RFMX01000018.1 GCA_009927495.1 Betaproteobacteria bacterium | reverse complement strand
CTGAAGGCTTGCACATCCTCTTGCGAAATGCGGCCTTTGGGTCCGCTGCCTTTGATTTCATTCAGCGGCACGCCCAACTCACGGGCGAATTTGCGCACCGAGGGTGAGGCGTGGGGCAGACTCGCGTCATTGCGAGGGCCATCGGCCTGTGGCAATCCAGGAGATTGCTTCGCTTCGCTCGAAATGACAGGAGTCGCAATGACAGGCGGCGTCACTGCGAGCCCGGAGGGCGAAGCAGTCGCAATGACATCAGTCTCAAGGACCAAAATCACCGAGCCTTGCTTGACCTTGTCGCCCAACTTCACCGACAGGGCCTTCACCACACCCGCATGCGACGAAGGGATTTCCATCGAGGCCTTGTCAGACTCCACGGTGATCAAGGACTGCTCTGCACGAACTATGTCGCCCACCTTCACCAGCAGTTCAATGACGGCCACTTCATCAAAGTCACCAATATCGGGGACATTCACTTCCATTGTTACCATGTGTTTTCTCCCCAGAATCAAGCGTGAAGCGGATTGATTTTGTCCGCTTGCAGTTGGTATTGTTGAATGGCTTTGGCCACGGTTTCCGCGGGAACCGTACCTTGTTCGCTCAAGGCTTTGAGCGCGGCCACCACGATGTAGTGGCGGTTCACCTCAAAGTGCTCTCGCAATTTACTGCGGAAATCGCTGCGACCAAAACCATCGGTGCCCAGCACTTTGTACGCGCGGCCAGCAGGAATGTAGGCACGGATTTGCTCGGCATAGGCCTTCATGTAATCGGTGGACGCGACCACCGGTCCTTCATGGCCTGCCAGTTGCTCAGCCACAAACGACAAGCGTGGCTTGTCCGTGGGGTGCATCAGGTTCCAACGCTCGGCCTCTGCACCATCGCGAGCAAGTTCGTTGAAGCTGGGGCAACTCCACACATTCGCGGCCACGCCCCAATCGGCAGCCAACAATTCACGCGCCGCCATGGATTCACGGAGGATGGTGCCCGAACCCAGCAGGTTCACACGCGGCAATTTCTTCGCACCCTCTGCGGGTTGCAGCAAGTACATGCCTTTGATGATCTGCTCTTCGGTACCCGCAGTGAGGCCGGGCATGGCGTAGTTTTCATTCAGCAGCGTGAGGTAATAAAACACGTTCTCTTGCTTTTCCACCATCCGCTTCAAACCGTGCTGCATGATGACCGCTACTTC
>RFMX01000019.1 GCA_009927495.1 Betaproteobacteria bacterium | reverse complement strand
ATCCGGAATAGCTGCATGCTCACGCACCACCTTGGATTGCATGATGCCCTGCCCATTGATGACACATCCCAAGCCTCGCTCCCACGCCGCCAGCACTATCGCGTGCGACAAAGCCCCTAAATCAAATTGACTGATGGCTGCAGGTTCCAAATATTTGTCATAGGTCAAGACCAGAGACACGGGTGCATCAAACTGCTGAAAACCGCGCATCACCCAATCTGTGCGTCGCACTTTATCGTCACGCTCTATGCCCATGGCTTCAAACAACTGAATAGCAATATCCACCTGACGTCTGCGATGTATTCCCTCGTACTCTTCTTTCATGGGGAAGTCGCGCTTGGGCGGCACGCCATTCATCATGTTCTCTGAGTTGCCTTGACGGATGCGGTCCAAGGGCTCGCCTGTCACCACATGCACATGCCAAGGTTGGGTGTTCATCGAAGACGGAGCCCACTTGGCTACCTCGATGATTTCTGCGATCAATTCACGGGGAACAGGTTTTTGCTGGTAGCCACGAATACTTTTGCGCTCTTTAATGAGCTTTGTAAATTCCATAAAGCAATTACTTTCAAGCTGTCATGTATTTGAAAATCACCTCATCCTGCGATAGGAGCCTCTTCTATGATGATACGTTGTCACTCTCTTAAAAAAATCAGGAAATATTCATGGAAACCTTTTGGATTTGGATTTTGGTGCTGATTGTGTTGTCGCCGCTGATTCTTGGCGTCTTGCTGATTGGTATGCAAAAAGAGATTCGCATCATCCACTCAGTGTCTGGCATAGCCAAAAGTGGTTATGTGGGGTTTAGCTGGACTTATCTGTTGTTTGGCTGGTTCGTGCCGGTGATTCGCGGCGAGCTAGGCATTGGCTGCTTGCATCTGGTCATCACCTTTGTTTCGTTTGGACTGTCGCAATTGGTTTTTCCTTTTCTCTACAACCGCCAATATATGAACCGCATGCTGACCACTGGTTGGGCACTGGACAGCAACGATCCTAATTACGATATTGCCAGAGAAAAACTCAATATCGTCAGCTAACATCAAATCACTTTTGAAGGACCTCCATGCAACGCAGAAATTTTCTCTCCACCACTGCTGTAGGCGCAGGCGTTGCGGCCATTAGTGCACCAGCAAGAGCGCAATCTTCCAAGCCTGAAATTCGCTGGCGACTCGCTTCGAGTTACCCCAAGTCCTTAGATACCATTTACGGTGCAGTCGACATGATGACCAAGCGTGTGGCGGAGTTGACCGATGGCAAATTCAAAATCAGCTTACACGCAGCGGGTGAACTGCTGCCGCCACTTCAAGTGCTGGATGGCGTACAAAACGGCACCATCGAAGCCGGTCACAGCGCAAGTTATTTCTACATTGGCAAAGATCCCACGTTTGGCTTTGGTACTGCCCTGCCTTTTGGTTTGAACACCCGTGGCCAAAACGCCTGGATGTATGTGGGCGGCGGCATCGAGTTGCTCAATGAGTTCTACAGCAACTACGGCGTGATCAATATGCCTGTGGGCAACACCGGCGCACAAATGGCGGGTTGGTACCGCAAAGAAATCAAAACCGTGGCAGATTTCAAAGGCTTGAAATTTCGCGTAGGTGGTTTGGCCGGAAAAATTTTGACCAAGTTGGGGGTGGTGCCACAGCAACTCGCACCTGGCGACTTGTATGCCGCACTGGAAAAAGGCGTGATCGATGCCGCCGAGTTTGTGGGCCCTGCTGACGACGAACACCTGAGTTTGCACAAGGTGGCGAAATACTATTACTACCCTGGATGGTGGGAAGGCTCAGCCACTTTGTCGCTGTTCATTAACCAAAAAGCCTTTGCCGCCTTGCCTGCAGACTACAAAA
>RFMX01000342.1 GCA_009927495.1 Betaproteobacteria bacterium | reverse complement strand
GCTGCCCACGAAGTGCTGTACGCCACACCGGCTGTGCGGCAAATGATCCGCGACAACAAAGCTGCCCAGCTGCCCAATGCCTTACAAACCGGCGCACAGTTTGGCATGCAGACCTTAGCGCAAAGCCTCGCGCAACTGCAAACCCAAGGCGTGATTTCGGCAAGCGAGTTGGCTCGGCACGCTTGATGGCTAAGATAGAACAACCCCGTTTTCAGGAAAGTTATTAACCATGGCCCGCACCAACCCCAAAACCTACGAACCCAGCACTCCCACCAAAGTGGCTTTCATTGGCCTCGGTGTCATGGGCTACCCCATGGCAGGCCATTTGGCACTGGCCGGTCACCAAGTCACGGTTTACAACCGCAACCCTGCCAAGGCCAAGGACTGGTGCGCAGAATTTCCTGGCTATGCCAGCGCAGCCACGCCACGCGAAGCAGCCTTGCGCGCAGACATGGTGTTTTGCTGCGTCGGCAATGACGATGATTTGCGTTCGGTCATGTTGGGTGCCGATGGCGCTTTGGCCGGTACCCAAGCAGGTGCCCTGCTGATCGACCACACCACTGCCTCTGCCAATGTGGCGCGTGAGTTGTTTGCTGCTGCTAAAGCAAAGGGTGTGCATTTTGTGGATGCGCCCGTGTCTGGCGGTGAAGCAGGTGCCATCAACGGCATGTTGACCGTCATGTGCGGTGGCGAGTCTGCGGCTTTTGACCGCGCCAAGCCTGTGGGCATGGCCTTCTCCAAAGCCTTCACTTTGATGGGCGAGAGCGGCGCGGGACAACTCACCAAAATGGTTAACCAAATTTGCATTGCCGGTTTGGTGCAGGGCTTGTCTGAGGGCATTGCCTTTGGCATGAAAGCCGGCCTGAACATGGAGCAGGTGTTGGAGGTGATTGGCAAAGGTGCAGCGCAAAGCTGGCAAATGGACAACCGTGGCAAAACCATGGTGGCTGACAAATTTGACTTTGGCTTTGCGGTCGACTGGATGCGCAAAGACTTGGGGCTGGTGATGGACGAAGCCAAGCGCAATGGCGCCCGTGTTCCAGTCACGGCCTTGGTAGATCAGTTTTACGCCGATGTGCAAGCCATGGGTGGCAAGCGCTTTGACACCTCTAGCCTGATCAAGCGCTTGCGCTAAAGCCTTTACTTGGCAGGCTTGGCTGCATCCGCTGGTGCTGGCGGTGGGGGCAACAGGTTGCGAAGTTCGTCTTCACTGATGATCTCGAAGAGGCGAACCACTTTGTTCACACCACTGACGTTGCGCGTGACTTGGGTTGCGCTTGTGGCTTCGCGCTGGGTCACACGGCCCATCAAATAGACCGTGCCACGCTCGGTCACAACCTTGAAGGCACTGGCGAACAAGTCACGGCTGTCCACAAAGCTGGCCTTGACCTTGGCAACGATCAGCAAGTCGTTGGAGCGCTCAGACAAATTGGACAAGGGCATGACTGCCAACTCGTTCACCACCGCTTTGACGTTCTCAATACGCTCGACCAGTTGCAACACAGCTTGGCGGTCTTTCTCGGCAGTGACTTCACCGGTGAGCAAGACCTGGCGGTTGAAACTGGTGACGTTCACATGCACCCGCTCGCCCAGGTTGTCGCGAATACGCGCCTGCGCACGTAACTCAATCGATTCATCTTCAAGCTGAGCGCCCGAGGTGCGTCGATCGCTGGCCACCATCGCTGTGCCCGCTACGCCCGCAATCATCAAGGGGGCGCAAGCACCCAAGGTGCTGACCAGCAACAAAGCGCCAAGGGCTTTAACGGCAAAAGATGTTTTCATGAAGGGTTCTCCTGTTCACCTAACAACTGACTGTCCACGCCATCGCACAAGCAGTGCAATACCAGCAAATGGACTTCTTGAATTCTGGCCGTGCGGTCATGCGGCACGCAAATATGCACATCGGTCTCGCGCAACACTTGGCCGATTTTGCCGCCGCCCTTGCCGGTCAGTGCGACCACGATCAAATCACGCTCGTGGGCGGACTCGATAGCTGCCAACACATTGCGAGAATTGCCACTGGTGGAGATGGCCAACAAAACATCGCCGGGTTGACCCAAGGCCCGCACTTGTTTGGAAAAAATTTGGTCGAAGTGGTAATCGTTGGCGATCGCGGTCAAGATGGAGCTGTCGGTTGACAGGGCAATCGCGCCGAGTTCAGGACGTTCGCGTTCAAAACGTCCGACAAACTCTGCGGCAAAGTGTTGCGCATCTGCGGCTGAGCCGCCATTGCCACACGCCATGACTTTGCCGCCGCCGGTCACGCACATTAAAAGAGCGCCCACCGCGGCAGCAATGGGTTTGCTTAAGGTTTGGGCCGACTGGTATTTCAGGTCGGCACTGTCGATGAACTGCTGTTCTATGCGTTGCTCTAACATGAGCGAATCATACCTTTGCAACATGTCTTGGCTGCATCATTCTTCAAACGCGGCTTTGAGCCAGATCAAACTTTCTGCTTGTAGCAGCACGGCATCAAAGCGGCATGGCGGGGGTTTGGGGTATCTGCGCAAAAAGTGTTTGGCTGCAAACACAATGCGCCTTCGCTTGAGGGCGCTGATGCTGGCACCCGCTCCCCCAAAATCGTCTCTGGCGCGGGCCCTGACCTCAACGAACACCAAGGTGCCATCGCACTCGCGCACAATCAGGTCAATTTCGCCGCCGCCTCGCCCAGGCGTGCGGTAATTTGAAGCTAGCAGCGTCAGGCCATGGTCTTGCAAATAGCGCAATGCACGCTGTTCGGCTGCATCGCCGCGTTGCTTGGTGTTGGATACAGGGAAAGAGGTGTTATTTGGTTTCACGTTTTGATTCCGCATTAGTGGCAGCCCACGATGCCAGCGCTTCACAAGCGCATCCGCCAGCCTGCCTGTATGTGCTGGCCACGCCGATTGGCAATTTGGCGGACATGGGGCTGCGGGCTTTGCATGTGTTGACGCTGGCCGACGCCTTGGCTTGCGAAGACACACGCCACAGCCAGACTTTGCTGCGCGGCTATGGTATTGACATAGCAGCGAGTGCTTTTTTGGCGTTGCATCAACACAATGAGTCGAGTGCAGCAGAGCAGGTGATTTTGCGCTTGCAAAGCGGTCAACGGGTGGCCTATTTAAGTGATGCAGGTACACCCGCGATCAGCGACCCTGGCGCAAAGTTGGTGGCCTTGGTGCAATCGGCCGGGTTCAGAGTCATTCCTATTCCAGGCGCGAGTAGCGTGACAGCCATGCTCAGCGTGAGCGGTTGCCAAGGCGACGGCAGTTTTGTGTTTCTGGGTTTTTTGCCCAGCAAATCAATGGAACGGCAAACGGCCATTCAAAGCATGTCTGGCGAGGCGCGAACACAGGTTTTTTTGGAAGCACCGCATCGCATAGAAGCCTTGGCCAAGGACTTGCGCGCACTAGGCGCCAGAGAATTGAGCGTGGGGCGGGAATTGACCAAGCAATTTGAAGAAGTGGCACGCCTGCCCGCACAAGACTTTGCAGCTTGGCTTGAAGCCACACTGCACCGCGCCAAAGGTGAATTTGCCTTGGTGTTGCATCCCTTGGCGCAAGAGAGCACAGGCTTGGCCGAGGCTGAGCGGGTGCTGGATTTGTTGCTGCCAGAGCTGCCTGTGAAAACGGCTGTGAAGTTGGCCGCTCAAATCTCAGGTGCGCCACGCAACGCCTTGTATGCACTCGCCTTACAAAAGAAACCCGATGAAAGCAGTGACTGAACCTTAAGTCACCAAATGTTGGGGCTTGTGGGCCATGAACGCTTCAATGTTGTCGATCAATTGATCCGCCAAAAACTGCATGGCTTGCTGCGAGGCCCAGGCCACATGGGGCGTCAAAATGAAATTGGGCGAATGAATATCCAGCAAAGGATTGCCGTTTTTGGGCGGCTCCTGACTCAGCACATCAAAGCCTGCACCAGCAATCACGCCGGTTTGCAAAGCCACTTTCAAAGCCTCCTCGTCCACCAAACCACCGCGTGAGGTGTTGATCAGCAAAGCGCTGCGCTTCATCTGCTGCAACTGAGCCATGCCAATGAAGTGGCGTGAGGCAGGTGTCAAGGGACAGTGCAAAGAAATGATGTCCGATTCAGCGAACACCTGCTCAGCTGGCACAAAGTCCACGCCTGCAGCTTTAGGTGGCGCATGGTCGGCGAACAACACCTTCATGCCTAAAGCGCGCGCAATCTGCGCTGTGGCCTGCCCTAACACGCCTTCTCCAAAAATGCCCAAGGTGCTGCCATGCAAATCGCGGATGGGGTAATCGAAAAAGCAAAACTGCTCCTCCGTTTGCCAGCGGCCATTGAGCACGTCGTCGCGGTAGGCGATCAAGTTGCGGCGCAAGGCAAAAATCAGGGCGAACGCATGTTCAGGCACGGTGTGAACCGCATAGTTGCGAATATTGGCCACCGCCACACCGCGTTCACGACAAGCCTCCACATCAATCACGTCATAGCCGGTCGCGGCCATGGCGATCAGTTTGAGGCCAGGCAGTTGCGCCAAGGTGTCGCGACGGATGGGCACTTTGTTGCTGATCGCAACCGTTGCCCCTTGCAAACGCTCGACCACTTCTTCGGGTCGGGTTTGCACATGCTCTGCCCATTCATGGGCAAAAGAGGGCTTACGAACTTGTGCATTTAAGGATTGCCTGTCCAAAAACACAATCTTGTGCATATGCCCCCCAAGTAACGATGGTCAAAAACTCAATGGTAACGACCTGCCATGGCATCGAGTGACACGACTTTGATACTGGCCGCTTTGCCTGCACAGCCAAACGCTTCAAAGCGGGCTTTGCAAATGCCCTTGGCGGCTTTGCGTGCAGCGATCAAGGCTTTGCGAGGATCGAATTCGCTGCGGTCTTGCGCAAACGCTTGACGCATTGCACCGGTCATGGCCAAGCGGATATCGGTGTCGATGTTCACCTTGCGCACACCTGAGCGAATGCCACGTTGGATTTCTTCCACGGGGACGCCATAGGTTTCTTTGATATCGCCACCAAACTCACGAATGATTTCCAGCCACTCTTGCGGTACGCTGGAAGAGCCATGCATGACCAAATGGGTGTTGGGAATGGATTGGTGAATCGCCACGATTTGGTCCATAGCCAAGATGTCGCCCGTGGGCTTACGGG
>RFMX01000020.1 GCA_009927495.1 Betaproteobacteria bacterium | reverse complement strand
TACTCGGCGACACCCGTCAGCGCTTTTGCATAAAACTTGATGCACCACACCCAATAGGGACAGGCTGAGTTGCTGGCGAACCAAGGCTTTTGTGTCGCCAGGAAAGACATCCACCAAACGCTCAATCGCTTGGGTGGCGCTGCGGGTATGCAGCGTGGCCAGCACAAGGTGCCCTGTTTCGGCGGCTCGCAAGGCGAGTTCAATGGTGGGCAAGTCGCGCAACTCGCCCACCAAAATCACATCAGGGTCTTGCCGCAATGCAGCGCGTAAAGCGGTGGCGAAGTCTGCACTGTGGCCGGGCACATTGCGTTGTTGCACCAAGCTGCGTTGGCTGTGGTGCACAAACTCGATGGGGTCTTCCAGCGTCAGGATCTGCAAGGGCTGGGTGTGGTTAAGGTGGGCCAGCAAGGCGGCCAAGGTGGTGGACTTGCCAGACCCCGTGGCACCGGTGACCAGCAGCAAGCCGTTGGGGTGTTGCAGCCACTGCGTCAGGCAAACGGGCATGTTCAAGTCCTGCAAACGGGGAATTTGTTCGGGGATACAGCGCCACACGCTGGACCAGCCACGCGCCTGTGCAAACACATTCACCCGAAAACGCCCAAGACCTTGGATGGCGACCGCGTCGTCGTGGTCTTGCGCCAACCAGTCGGGCAAGAGTGTTTTCAGCTCATTCGCCAAGGCGTCGCTGTTGATCAGGGCGGCGTCCAGTGTTTGCAGTTCGCCCAGCACCCTGGCCATGGGTTGAGCACCCGCACTCAGGTGCAGGTCTGAGCCACCCCGTGCGAGGGTTTGGCTGAGCCAATGTTCAATGGAGGTGTGCATGGCAAAGGTCTTGTTACAGTCCCATCATGGATGAACTGAGCAGTCGTTATCAAGCGGTGTGTGAGCGCATCACACAATCGGTGTTGCAAGCGGGTCGCCAACCCCACAGCGTGCACCTGCTGGCCGTCTCCAAAACCTTCCCCGCCGATGCCGTCGCTGCTGTGGCCGCCCTGGGGCAGCGCGACTTTGGCGAAAACTATGTGCAAGAAGGCGTGGACAAAATCACGGCACTCCAAAGCGTGTCCGGCTTGGTGTGGCATTGCATCGGCCCCTTGCAAAGCAACAAAACCCGTTTGGTCGCCGAGCATTTCGACTGGGTGCACAGCGTGGACCGTCTGAAAATCGCCCAGCGCCTGAGCGAGCAACGCCCAGCGCATTTGCCACCGTTGCAAGTGTGTTTGCAAGTCAATATCGATGGCGGCCCCACCAAAGCCGGTGTCGCGCCTGCGGATGCTTTGGCTTTGGCGCAAGCGGTGGTGGCCTTGCCACGGCTGCAGTTGCGTGGTCTCATGACCATCCCCGATCCGGTGGCGGGTTTTGACGCACAACTGGCGCTGCATGCCCAAGCCAAGCGTTTGTTTGATGAATTGCAAGCCGCCTTGGGCTTGCCGCACTTTGATACCTTGTCCATGGGCATGAGCGC
>RFMX01000021.1 GCA_009927495.1 Betaproteobacteria bacterium | reverse complement strand
TGCGGTTTCTGCACTTTGCTCGAGCCTTGTGACATGGTGCACGACCCTTTCTATGTGTTCAAGAACATCGCGACTTCGCACTCTGACAAGTTCCAATTCTTTGCTCGACAGTGAATCCGTTTCCAACCAAGAATCCAAAGCTTCAATCCAATCTTGAATAGCTGCTCGCTGGTCTTCGCATATTTCATCCAAAGAGTGCAGTGTGATACGCGAGTCCAAAAGAGCACTCCAGTTATTGAAGCGGGCTTGTGGGTTGATCAATTCACTCTGCCAGTGATCCAATTGACGGGTTAATTCTTTGCGCAAATCTAAATATCCATCGACAACCAACCCTATCATTCTCAGCATCAAATCCACCGAATTATTGGGTAAGCGACTGCTGGCATGAGCAGCACTTGAGGCTGTTGCAGTACTGAGTAATCGACTCGCAAATAACTCACGCACTGCACAATCGGCTGGGTGGACAGAAATGATCAGCCTTTCAAAAATCAAAAAACTGATGGGGCTTGTGTCGATGCGCTTCAAGATGGGCGGACCGCCCTTTGAACTTGAAGCATGCATGATCTGACCCGGACTTGAGATATCAGATTCAGTACGCCCTCTTGCTAGTCGTCTAAAGATGATAATGTCGTACTCAGATGTGTAATCGTAATGCGATGGCAACTGGTTGTTCAGGATATCGGCAACGTGCAAATCAAGCAATTGAATTTGATAAAGTTTGTCCAGCATGACTTGAATGTCATTCAGATGGACCTCGAATTCGCGCCTTGTGTAACTGAGCCAATGAAATCCCTGAGAAATCCTCTCTTGAATCATTGATTCGTTGTCTGAAATTAAATTATTGTGAATATATAAATTTCTCATTTGCAGTTTTCGACTAATTCAGATTTAAAAAATGAAGCGACCCTAACTTCAGCGTGTTGGTAATTCATATGGTGTTGCATTGGTCAGGCATGGCAGATAGTACTCACCGCAAACAAGGAAAACAAATTAAAGGCTAGGAATCCTCAAAGTGAAATTCATCACAGTGTCATTTGCAAAGTTTTAAATTGAATTAATTTAAAAGCTGTATAAAACTTAAGTTGAAAAAAGTCTTGATTGTGGGCAGCGCCCCTGATGCTGTGAGAACTGCGAGTTGGGACACATCTTTTTTTGACCATGTTATCGCTATCAATAACGCGTGGATGGCATGCCCTTCTTGGAGTTGCTTGATCTTTCCCGATGACTTCCCTAAAGAGAGACACCCCTGTATTGACTCTCTTAAAGGAAAACAAATTGTCACATCTTATGAATTCGTACCCGTCCAAAATGAGTTTGGAGGATTTATTTATGCTGGCGCAACGATGTCTTTTACAGCAGGCTATTGGGCATTGGGTGCACTGAAACCTGATGTCATAGCTTACATTGGATGTGACATGGTTTACGACGCCAGGGTCGGAGAGAAAACGCATTTTTACGGTTGCGGTGTTGCCGACCCATTACGAGAGGATGTCACGCTGCAAAGCCTTGAGGCAAAATCCTTGCGCTTACAAGCCTTGGCCGAGCGAAATTGTTGTGCTGTCGTCAATTTGTCCAAGCAACCAAGCTCTCGACTTTTGCTACCACGCATTGAGCTGCAAACTCTCGAAGCGATGACACAAAATTCACCTACCACTACCTTCGACAATATTGCTGTTCAGGATGCTTTGCGTGCCGAGTCTGAACTGGGGTACTGGGTTGAATCTGGAAGATATTGGGAAAATTACGAGCAATTTGACAGCCGTAAATTACAAGAGATTGATGCACTTTGGCTAAGAACCGTGTCTGAATCTGTTTGTAGCTAACCTATCTTTTGCGCACACAAAGTAAACCCTGAAAACCACCTAAACAATTGATAGTCTTCAAGATTTTTTTACTGGTGGGTCGTAGTGGGATCGAACCACTGGCTTCCACC
>RFMX01000438.1 GCA_009927495.1 Betaproteobacteria bacterium | reverse complement strand
GCCAGGCTGCACCGACAACATGGGCGCGGTAAAGGCGCCGCCCAAGGCGGCCAAAAAGATGCCCACTGCAAACGCCAACATATAGACACGCGACACCTGTATCCCCATGCTGGACGCTACTTCAGCGCTGTGAATCACAGCAGTCACAATCTTGCCAAAACGTGTGCGGTTCAAGCCCCACCAAACGCCCAAGCCCACCACCACGGCAAGCGCCACCAACATGAAGTCGTAGCCCACATAAGTTTGGGTACCAATATCAATATTGCCAAACATGCCGTAAGGCTCGGACACATAGTAAGGATTGGCACCCCAAATCAATTTGGTGAGGTCTTCCATCATTAAAAACATGGCGTAGGTGACCAGCACCAACAAGACCTCGTCACGGCCATAAAAAAACCGCAACAGGCCACGCTCGGTCAAAGGGGCGACCAGCACAGCCACCAACACCGCGGCGAGCAACATCGCCACCAAGGACATGGCAGGCGGCAAAGCCCACGATGCCGCCAAGGACACCAAGGTTGCGGTGACGTATGCACCCAAGGCGTAGAAACTGCCGTGGGCGATGTTGAGAATTTTCAAGACGCCAAACACCAGGGTCAAGCCCAAGGCGACGATGAACAGCCATGACGCATAGGTCACGCCATCTATGAGAATGGTGAGGGCTAAATTCACAAAGATGGTTTAATTGGCTGGTTTTTTATCAGCCGCTTTGGCCGCTGCAGCAGGCTTGGTATCGCACTTGGCACCGGCGAAACCTGACTTCAACCAATCTTCGGATTTCACATTCAGTGGCGGGTTCACACACTCAGCGTCAAAGCGTTGGATGTCGTTGAGCACCACCATTTTTTTGTTGGCATCCCATTGAGTTCTGCCAATGGCAGAGTCTTGAATGGCTTGCTGACCGTTGGAGAGCGCCATGCGGATCTTGCCACCGGGCGACATCCACTCGCTGCCACGCAAAGAAGCGGCTAACACCTCGGTGGAAGGCTTCTTGCCCTTGTTGGCGGCCATGGCCTTCTCTGCAGCCAACTTCAAACCCATCAGGGCTTGCGCCATGCGGTAGGGGGCTTGCACAGGATAGACATTGTTGGCCTTGCTATAAATATCCCAGAACCAAGTGTTCAGGGGAGAGGGAGGTGCCATCAAGCCATAAGCACCGCGGGCACCCAAAATCGTGCCGTCAGGCATTTTTTCGCCAAGACCTGGCAAGACGTGGTCACCAGCGGTCAACACCACTTGGGATTTTTTAAACAAGCCGCGTGGTCCTGCTTGCAACACAAAGGCTTGCAAGTCGCCGCCCCACAAACTGGAATGCACCAAGTCGGCAGGCTGAGACATGAGGGCAGAAATTTCGGTGCCGTACTGACCCGCGCCAAACTTGGGCAACTGGTCCACACCCGCTTTGGCATCGGGGTACAGGTTCGTTATCGACAACATAAAGTCTTTGCGTGAATCTTGACCCCAGGCATAGTCTTGGTTGATGAGGTTGTAGGTTTTGACGGGGATGTTTCGCGCCTTTAAATAACGCGCCATCGACACGTTGTCCATGGTGGCATGAGCGGCGGTGCGAAACACATAGCGGAAGGTGTTGTCTTCAAAAATACGAGGCGTGCCACAGTCGTACAAAATCAAAAATTTCTTGAGTTCTTCTGCGACAGGCGCAACAGCTAAACAGTCGCCAGAGCTGACGTAGCCCACCACCACATCCACTTTGTCACGCTCATAGAGGTTGCGCAGTTCTTGCACTTGCTTGGTGGCACCACCTGCCTCGTCCACATAAATCACTTCGATGGGCAAGCCGCCAATCCCTGGCTTGTTGTAAGGGGCGGGTGCTTGGCCTTTGTTGAAAGCGTCCACCAAGACTTTGGCACCATTCACCGCAGGTATGCCAAAACTCTCCGCCGCTTGGCCAGACAAAAAGCTGACGATGCCGATCTTGAAAGTTTCTTGGGCAAGGGCGCTGTGGGTCAGCAACGCCAACACAGAGGCGGTGAGGGTGCGACGGGCAAAGGTGGTCATCATGGTTGTCTTCTCCTGCTTAGGTGACGAGCATTATTCTTGGATTTAAAGGGCTTGTCTGTTGAGGTAAACACGCAAAGCCCCTTGGCACTTAGGTGACACGCAATTTATCAATGATGCCATTGAGGGCGTCCAACGAGCCAAACGCGATAGCGACTTCGCCCATTTCCTCTAAGCGGCCGTGGCGTTTGACGGTTTTTTTGATGCGGATTTCCACTTGCGCGGTGAGCAAATCGGCCAATTCTTCCTCCACGCGCTTTAAGTCACGGGACTTTTCTTTCTTGGGCTTTTGCGCCACCAAAGAAAACTCTGCGCCTATTCTTTTGGCCAAGCTTTCGGCCTCTCTGACCGAGAGTTTTTTGGCGCTGATTTGGTTGGCCGCTGTGATTTGGGCGGCTTTGTCCAACGACAACACAGCTCTGGCGTGGCCCATGTCCAAGTCCCCCGCCATCAACATGGTTTGGACGGGGTCGGCCAAGTTCAGCAAACGCAACAAATTGCTAGCGGCACTGCGTGAGCGTCCCACAGCTTGGGCGGCATCCTCGTGGGTCAAGCCAAACTCTTTGATCAGGCGTTGCAAGCCTTGGGCCTCTTCCAAAGGGTTGAGGTCTTCGCGTTGCATGTTTTCTATCAAAGCCATGGCGGCGGCGGTTTGGTCTGGCACGTCACGCACCAGCACTGGCACTTCGCTCAAGCCCGCCAATTTGGCGGCACGAAAACGCCGCTCACCAGCAATGATTTCGTATTTGCCCGCATTGGCACCAGCTTGCAGCATGCGCACCAATATCGGCTGCATGATGCCTTGGGCCTTGATGCTTTCGGCCAGCTCATACAAGCTGCCTTCGTCCATGCGGGTGCGTGGCTGGTAGACACCCGCCACCATGACATCCAAGGACAAGGTGGAGGGTGCGCGATCGTCTGCCGCCGTCGGGGCTTCATTGACGGTTGGGCCCAACAAAGCCTCTAGTCCTCGGCCCAGTCCTTTGATTTTTTTGGTCGCCATGCTTGTCCTGTGGGTCAAAAAGTTTCGAAACGCACGACCAGCTCTTTGGCAAAGTCGATGAACGCCATGCTGCCTTTGGCGCTGGGGTCAAACACCACGCAAGGCAAACCGTAGCTGGGAGCCTCCGCCAAACGCACATTGCGCGGTATCAAGGTGTTGAACACCTTGTCGCCAAAGTGTGCTTTAAGCTGATCACTCACCTGCATTTGCAAGGTAATGCGCGGGTCAAACATCACCCGCAACAGACCGATGATTTTCAAGTCATGGTTGAGGTTGGCGTGAACTTGTTTGATGGTGTTGACCAAATCGGTCAGGCCCTCGAGGGCGAAATATTCGCACTGCATGGGCACCACGACGCCATGCGCCGAACACAGTCCATTGAGGGTGAGCAATGACAGAGATGGCGGGCAATCTATAAGCACAATGTCGTACTCTGCATCAACTTGTTGCAACGCAAGTTTGAGTCTCATCTCGCGCTGCTCTAGGCTGACCAGCTCGACCTCAGCGCCAGCCAATTCGCGGTTGGCGCCCAACACATGGTAGTGGGGAGCATTGGGCTTGGCCGCCGCCTCGCCCCATTGGCTGCTGACCCGTGCTTGGGCGATGGTGCTCTCGCCCAGCAAGACGTCGTAAATCGTGTGTCTCAACTGGCGCTTGTCCACACCCGAGCCCATGGTGGCGTTACCTTGCGGGTCCAAGTCAACCATCAACACGCGCTGACCAATGGCGGCCAAAGCGGCCGACAAATTCACCGTGGTGGTGGTCTTACCAACGCCGCCTTTTTGGTTGGCAATACAAAATATTTTGGCCATGTTTATTTACCCAAGACAAGTTTCAAACCAAAAGCCACCAACAAGCCGCCACCGACTTTTTGCAAAGTTCGGCCAATCCATGGGCGTTGGTGGAGACGGGTCGACAAACGTTGGGCCAAAACGCAGACGATCAAACCATACAAAAACGTCAATGACGCCACCGTCACAGCCATCACGCCAAAGGTGAAGATGCCAACATGGGCTTGCGGGTCGATAAACAAAGGGAAAAAAGCCATGTAGAACATGATGGCCTTGGGGTTGAGCAAGGTGATCCACAACGATTGCCGAAAATAATGTCCAACGGTGATGTTGATGACCGGCGCATCGCCCTCTTTGGCAGTCCACATTTTGTAGCCTATATAAGACAAATAGGCCGCACCCAACCACTGCATCGCTTGGAAAAATTCAGGCTGGGTAGCCAACACAGCGGCCACACCGGCGACCGCGGCCCACATCAGCACCTGATCTCCGGCAATCACGCCCAAAGTGGCGGCCAAGCCACCG
Organism: Betaproteobacteria bacterium; assembly: GCA_009927495.1. Classification (GTDB taxonomy): domain Bacteria; phylum Pseudomonadota; class Gammaproteobacteria; order Burkholderiales; family Burkholderiaceae_C; genus Limnohabitans. The sequence goes on along the minus strand of RFMX01000438.1, from coordinate 5,344 downwards.
CGCAAGCCACCTTTGGTTGTAAAGGTTAAAAGGGCGAGGTTGCCTGGGCCGGGAATGGCCAAAAAAACAATGACGGCCAGCACAAAGGCGGGGTAGTCTGCAATGCCAAACATGGAATATCCTTTTGCGGGGAGGGCAGAGTGTAAGGCACGTCCCGCCCATTCGCAGCTGAATGTGACTGTTTCACGTGAAACAATCTTTGGTTGCGGGGGGGCTTAGATGGCTTGTTTGGGTCGCATCCAGACCAGACAGCGTTGAGCATCAAGGTCTGGGACAGACAATAGCTGTGTTTGATCCACCTCGATATCGCTTGGCAACTGCGCGATTTCTTCTGCGGGGACAAGCCCTTTCATGGCCATCCACCAACCGTCAGGCGCCAAACACACCCGCGAGGTGATCACAAAATCCGTCAAAGAGGCATAGGCGCGCGAGCCGACCACATCGAATGTCTGGGTCAGAGACTCTACCCTTGCATGCTGCGCTTGCAGATTCGCCAAACCCAAAGTATGGGCCGTGCTTTGAATAAACGCGGTTTTTTTGGCGACGGCATCGACCGCCAGGACCGTGAGGTCGGGGCAGGCGATAGCCAAAACCACCGATGGCAGGCCGCCGCCTGCGCCCACATCCAACAGACTTTTTGCCCATGGGGCTTTTTTTTTCAGCGGGCTCACCACCGCCAAACAATCCAACACATGCTGCGTCAACATCTGCTCTGGGTCTTTGACCGCCGTCAGGTTGTAAACCCGATTCCATTTTTGCAAAAGGTCTATATAGGTCAAGAGATGCTGGTGCTGGGCATCCGACAAGCGTAAGCCCAACAGCTCAGACCCCAGACGCAGCCGCGTTTCTAGGCCAAGGCTCAAGCGGCCGCCTTGCCACTGCCTGCAAATTGGCCCATACGGGCGCGGCGCAAATGCACCAACAGCAATGAGATGGCCGCAGGCGTGACACCCGAAATACGCGATGCCTGTCCCAAGGTTTCGGGCCGGTGTTTGTCTAGTTTTTGCCTAACCTCGACACTCAGTGCGCCTATGGCCAAATAGTCCAGGTTGGCTGGCAGAACCAAGTTTTCATAATGCGCTGCACGCTCTACCTCTTCGTTCTGGCGATCGATATAGCCGGAATATTTAGCGGCAATGTCGATTTGCTCGATCACTGTTTCACGTGAAACAAGGTCCAAAGCGAGAATATCTGGGGACTCAAAGCGCCCGCCATCCAAGCCCATGAGGGCAGCATAGGAAATTTCTGGTCGGCGCAGCAAATCCGCCAAGCTGTATTCGTGATCGATGGCCTTACCCAAAACCCGCTCGGATTCCGCCGCAGCAAGGTTGGCGGGGCTGACCCACAAGGAACGAAGGCGCTCTGTTTCACGTGAAACAGCGTCACGCTTCCTGTTGAACTTATCCCACTGCTCGTCTGGGACCAAGCCCATTTGACGCGCAACCTTGGTCAAGCGCATGTCTGCGTTGTCTTCCCTTAACTTCAGACGGTACTCAGCACGACTGGTGAACATGCGGTAAGGCTCGACCACGCCTTGGTTGACCAAGTCATCCACCAACACACCCAAGTACGCTTCGTCACGCCCAGGCGTCCAAGCGGGCAGGCCTTTGCATTGCAGCGCCGCATTCGCGCCGGCATACAAACCTTGAGCGGCCGCCTCTTCATAACCGGTGGTGCCATTGATCTGACCGGCGAAGAACAAACCATCGATTGCCTTGGTCTCAAAGCTGCGCTTGAGTTCGCGAGGATCAAAAAAGTCGTACTCAATCGCATAACCAGGGCGCAAGATATGGGCGTTTTCCAAACCCGCGATAGAGCGCACCAAAGCCAATTGAATATCAAAAGGAAGGCTGGTGGAAATACCGTTGGGGTAATACTCGTCCGTGGTCAAGCCCTCGGGCTCTAAGAAAATTTGATGGCTGGCCTTGTCGGCAAAGCGGTTGACCTTGTCTTCCACACTGGGGCAATAGCGCGGACCCACACCGTCAATCTTACCGGTGAACATCGGGCTTCTGTCAAAGCCTGAGCGAATGATTTCATGGGTGCGCTCATTCGTGTGTGTGATCCAACAAGGCCGTTGTTCGGGGTGCATATCAGCGCGGCCCATGAAACTGAACACGGGCATTGGTGCGGATTCACCGCCCACCATGCCATCACCGGCTTGTTCGCTGCATTTAGAAAAATCGATGCTGCGCCCATCAATACGGGGGGGGGTGCCTGTCTTCAATCGACCCTGCGGCAAGCGCAGCTCTTTCAGCCTTGCAGACAATCGGCCGGCTGGCGGGTCACCCGCACGACCCGCCGCATAGTTGTCGAGGCCCACATGGATTTTTCCATCCAAAAACGTGCCCGCCGTTAGAACCACAGTCTTTGCACGAAAGCATATACCCACTTGCGTGATAGCCCCTACAACCTTTGAACCCTCCAGCATCAGGTCGTCGACCGCTTGTTGGAAAAGCCACAAATTAGGCTGCGTTCCAAGCGTCGACGTATCGCTGCTTTGTAAAGAACGCGGTCAGCTTGCGCTCGGGTAGCACGAACCGCAGGCCCTTTGGAGCGGTTCAAAATGCGGAACTGTATGCCAGCCATGTCGGTGGCCAAGGCCATCGCGCCGCCCATGGCATCCAACTCTTTGACCAAATGGCCTTTGCCAATACCGCCGATAGACGGGTTGCAGCTCATCTGGCCCAAGGTTTCAATATTGTGGGTGAGCAACAAAGTGCGGCAACCCATGCGCGCAGCCGCCAACGCAGCCTCGGTACCCGCATGACCGCCGCCAACCACCAACACATCAAAACTGTCTGGATAAACCATGGCCACCTTGCTAAAGATATGATTTTATGCGCGGCCCCTCAATGACACAATGTGCGCCTAACACAGACCTCAGCAGCAAAGCCCCTCAAGAGACACCATTGGCATGACCTGGACTCAGCAACCTGTACCCACAGGCACACTTCGCATCTGCATCAACTTAGGCAACGCCTTGCTCGCGCAACTCGAGCCAAACAGCCAAAAGCCTAGGGGTATCAGTGTGGAACTGGCACAGGCTTTGGCCAGACAACTCGGTGTAGAACTTGAAATGCAATTGGTTCATACAGCCAAAGAGTCGGTGGCAGCGGTAGCCAAGCAAACGGCAGACATCGGTTTTTTTTGCCATCGACCCCGCACGCGCCAAAGACATTGCATTCACCCAAGCCTATCTGCACATCGATGCCTGTTATGTGGTGCGCAAAGATAGCGGCCTGCGCACAACAGAAGATATTGATCGCACCAACAACCGCATCGTCGTGGGGCTTGGCAGTGCCTACGATTTATTCTTGAGCAGGCATATCCAAAAGGCTGAATTGGTCCGCGCCGCTTCCACTCAAGAGGTGATGCCCGTGTTTTGGGCTGAGGGCTGTGAAGTGGCTGCAGGTCTGCAACACGCCATGTCAGAAGAAGTGAAGCAGCACCCGCCGTTGCTAGTTTTGTCTCCGCCCTTCATGGCCATCGCGCAAGCCATGGGCTGTCACCCCAGCCACAGCGATGAGGTCAAGGCTGAGCTGCAAGACTTTCTGGTGAAACAAAGGCCTGAGATTGCCGCAAGCATTGCCAGGCAAGGCCTAGGCGGCATGAGAACCGCTTGACCCTCTTAAACGTCAATATTGCCTGCACGCAGAGCATTGGTTTCGATAAAAACGCGGCGGGGTTCAACCTCGTCGCCCATCAACATGGTGAACACCCGATCTGCCTCGATGGCGTCGTCAATTTGCACACGCAACAAACGACGCACCGTTGGGTCCATGGTGGTTTCCCATAGCTGGGCAGGGTTCATCTCACCCAGACCTTTGTAACGTTGGCGAGAAGTGGCGTTTTCGGCTTGTCCAATCAACCATTTCATGGCTTGTCGGAAATCGCCCACTTTTTCTTCTTTGCGACGCTCTCCGTCACCGCGCTCCATACGCGCACCTTCACCGATCAAATCGCGGAATGTGGCGGCCGCTTCAGCCAAAGCAGCATAGTCAGCACCATGCACAAAGTCTTGGGTGATGACGCTGCTCTTAACATTGCCATGGTGATGGCGGCTCAGGCGCAAGATAGGTTTATCCGTGCGAACGTCAAATTCAGCGGCCACTTCAGAGCCACTGCCGAGTTCACGCAACTTGATTTGCAAAGCCGCGGCACAGGCCTGTGCTTGATCCAAGGTGTCTAGGTTGAGCGCCACGCCATCGGCCATGCCGCGCAAAGCCTCGGCGTCCATGATGCTGCTCAAGCGAGCAATCACCGCTTCGGCCACCTGGTGCTTGCGCGCCAACTCGGCCAAGGTGTCACCTGTGAGTGTTTGCGGACTGCTGCCCCCAGTATGAAGCGTGGCGTCTTTCAAGGCCACTTTCAGCAAGAACATATCCAAGGCCAATTGGTCTTTTAGATACTGCTCTTCCTTGCCTGCTTTTACTTTGAACAAAGGCGGCTGAGCAATGTAGATGTGGCCACGCTCGACCAGCTCGGGCATTTGGCGGTAGAAGAAGGTCAAGAGCAGCGTGCGGATGTGCGCACCGTCCACGTCGGCATCGGTCATGATGATGATGCGGTGGTAACGCAGCTTGTCGATGTTGAAGTCATCGGTCCCCGACTTGCCGGATTCGGCGCTGACCTTGCCAATGCCGGTGCCTAAAGCGGTGATGAGGGTCAAGATTTCGTTGCTGGTGAGCAGCTTTTCGTATCGCGCTTTTTCCACATTCAAAATCTTGCCGCGCAGGGGCAAAATCGCTTGGAACTTGCGGTCACGGCCTTGCTTGGCCGAGCCACCGGCGGAGTCACCCTCAACGATGTAGATTTCACAAAGCGCCGGGTCTTTTTCTTGGCAGTCAGCCAGCTTGCCGGGCAAGCCCATACCATCGAGTACGCCTTTGCGCCGCGTCATCTCACGCGCTTTGCGCGCCGCCTCACGGGCACGGGCCGCGTCGATGATCTTGCCGCAAATCATCTTGGCGTCGTTGGGACGCTCTTGCAAATAGTCACCCAGCACCTTGCCCACGATGTCTTCCACAGGGGCGCGCACTTCGCTGGACACCAACTTGTCTTTGGTCTGGCTAGAAAACTTCGGCTCAGGCACTTTGACCGACAACACGCAGCACAGGCCTTCGCGCATGTCGTCACCGGTCACCTCGACCTTGGCTTTTTTGGCCAACTCGTGTTCTTCAATGTATTTGTTGATGACCCGTGTCATCGCAGCGCGCAGGCCAGTCAGGTGGGTGCCCCCATCGCGCTGGGGAATGTTGTTGGTGAAACACAGAACGCTCTCGTTGTAGCTCTCGTTCCATTGCATGGCCACTTCCACGCCAATGTGGGTGCCAGGAATGCC
>RFMX01000022.1 GCA_009927495.1 Betaproteobacteria bacterium | reverse complement strand
GCCAGCACATGGCCATGCGGTTTTCGAACATCCAACTGTTGCCTGCACTGTGGGTGATGACTTCATACAAAGCGGCGGGGTCCACGCCTTCGCGCAAGCCCAGCGCCATGGCTTCGGCGGCCGCGGCGATATGCACACCCGCCAACAGTTGGTTGATGATCTTGACTTTGCTGCCCGCACCCGCGCTGTCGCCCAGCTTATAGACCTTGGCAGCCATCGCATTCAACAAGGGTTCAGCCAGCGCATACGCAGCAGGTTTGCCGGCGGTCATCATGGTCATTTGACCGCTGGCAGCCTTGGCAGCACCCCCCGAGATGGGTGCGTCCACATACTGCAGACCCAAAGCCTCTAGTCGAGATTCCAACGCCACGGACCAGTTGGGGTCCACGGTCGAGCACATGACAAACACGCTGCCTTGGGCCAGATGGGCCGCCGCGCCTTGCGGCCCAAACAACACCTCTTCGGTTTGCGCGGCATTCACCACCACGCTGACCAGCACTTGACACGACTTGGCCACCTGGGCGGGCGAAGCACAGGCCACACCGCCTTGGGCCGCAAACGCTTCGGCAACACCCGGGCGAGCGTCGCACACATGAAGCTCGTAGCCCGCGCGGCGCAAACTGCCGGCCATGCCTTGGCCCATGGCACCCAAACCGACCACGCCTACCTGTTTCACCGTTTGCATGTGCTGCTCCTGAAAACCCCAAGGGTAGCCGAGTTGAGCCATGCTGAGAGAATGCTGGCAACCTCAGGAACAGCACACATGGCAAACCGACTTACTCAAATCGCCACACGCACCGGCGACGATGGCACCACCGGCTTGGGCGACAACCGTCGCGTCAGCAAAAACAGCTTGCGCGTGCATGCCATGGGCGAGGTGGATGAACTCAATTCGCACATCGGGGTTTTGTTGTGCGAAGACATGCCCGAAGCCTTGCGTAGCTTGCTGATCGAGGTGCAGCACCAGTTGTTCAATTTGGGCGGCGAGTTGAGCATCCCAGGTTTTGAGTTGCTCAAAGCCGATGCTGTGTTGGCTTTGGATGTCGCGCTTGCCGATCACAACGCCGCCTTGCCCAAGCTGCAAGAGTTCATCTTGCCAGCCGGTTCTCGGGCCGCGTCGTTGGCGCATGTGTGCCGCACCGTGGCGCGTCGTGCCGAGCGTGCAGTGGTGGCTTTGGGTGCCGAAGAAGCCTTGAACGATACGCCGCGCCAGTACCTCAACCGTTTATCCGATCTGATGTTTGTGTTGGCCCGTGTGCTTAACCGCATGAACGGCGGCGACGATGTCTATTGGAAGAGCCAACGTTTGGCCGCAGCCGAAACCCCCTGAAAGCCCGACCATGTTGATTGAAATCAGTTTGCTGTTGGCCATGGCCAACCCCGCCTCTGCCGCCTGTACCCGAGCGGGGGGCACATTGACCTTTGTGCAAAGCGACAAAGGCGAGCAAGGCATGTGTACCTTGCCCTCCGGCGTGGTTTGTGACGAATGGGAATTTTTCAGGGGCGAGTGCCCAGCCATGAAAAAGCCCGAGGACAGCAACCAAGCGCCCAAAGGCAAAAAGAGCAGCTCCTAAGCCTTTAGCGCGGCGCCAACACCGACAAGGTCAGGCGTGAAACGCAAGAGGTGCGACCTTGGTCGTCGGTCATGTCGATTTGCCACACCT
>RFMX01000440.1 GCA_009927495.1 Betaproteobacteria bacterium | reverse complement strand
CCAAAGCAGGCATGGGCGCAGGTGCTTCCAGCAAGGGCAAGCGCACCCAAAAAAGCGAGCCTTGGCCGAGTTGACTTTGTACCCCCATGGTGCCGCCCAGGCGTTGCACCAGTTGGTGGCAAATCGACAACCCCAAACCATTGCCGCCGTACAAACTGGCGGTTTGAACACTGGCTTGCTCAAAGCGCTCAAAAATTTTCTCGATGCGGTCAGCAGCGACGCCAATCCCCGAGTCTTGCACTTCAAACAACAGCGATGCGCCTTCGCGTCGCACCCGCAGGCTCACCGACCCCTTGTGGGTGAACTTGATGGCGTTGCCCAGCAGGTTAACCAGCACTTGCGTCAAGCGGTGCCGGTCGGTGATGATGGTGACGGGGACATCGTCCGCCACGCGCAGGCGGTAATCGATGTCCATGCTGTCGACTTTTTGCTCAAACAGTTTGAAGGCGCTGGTGACGGTGGTGCGTAACTCAAATGGCTCAGGGTTGATGTTGAGGTGCCCCATTTGCATTTGCGAAAAATCCAGCACATCGTTGATCACGGTCAGCAGGTGTTCACCGGCCTGATGTGAGAGCTTGACCAAGGACAGCGCTGGTGGGTTGTTCTTCAATGAGCCGACCAATAAATCGTTGAAGCCCAATATGGCATTCAAAGGGGTTCGCAATTCATGGCTCAGGGTAGAGATGAAAGAGTTTTTAAAGTTTTGCGAGCGCAGCAAATCAGCGCGCAGTTTCAACAGTTCTTGCTCATGGGCATGGGTGCGCTCAAGGTTGTTTTGAAATACCCGCTCGGACAACAGCGGCAGGCCCAGCATGATGAGACAGCTCATCAAGTAGCTCAGGCCGCTATAGAGCTGAATGGAGCTGTTGGTGGTGAAGTGCTGCGGGTACCAGCCTTCAGCGCTGGCCCACCACACACCCGCATAGCAAAGCAAGGACACGGTAAACCACGCCACCGCATGGGCTACGCCAATGGCAAACAGGGGGAGCAAAGGCAACAAGGCAAACCAGGCTATGGCCACCGAAAACATGCCGCCTGAATAGAAAGCCTCGTTGAGCAAATGCAAGCTGCTGATGACCAGGCCAGTGTGCACCGCCAAGCCCACGGGCAGGCCAATGATGGCCGCGCCACTCAAGACCAAAAATGCGCAAGCGGTGAGAAGCAAGGTGGTCTGAGAGGTGCTGTTGGGGTTGAGAAAAGACAGCAGAAACAGGCCCACTGAAATAGCCCACACGATGATCAAAAAAGGCCCTAGGTGGGTGGTGCGAAATTTATCCGGCAGCCACATAGGAAGAATCGCTTCCCACCAAGCTGATTTAAAGGTGACGGCTTGTTCAGACGGCATGGGCGGTTCGGGAAGACATGGCGGCATGCACCAAGCTGTTGACGGTGGCGGCCAAGCTGACTTTGTCCATGGGTTTGGGCAAGACCTCGTTCATGCCAGCCTCCAAACACAGTTGACGGTCTTGGGCGTGGGTGCTGGCGGTCAAACCAATCACGGGGATATGGCAGATGGGATCGACCAACTGATGGCGTATGGCTTGGCAGGTTTGCGGCCCGTTCATGCCAGGCATGAACATGTCCATCAACACCACATCGAACGCCGACTGCTTGAGCAGTTCAAGCGCCTGCAGGCCACTGGCGGTGTCAACGATGTTGGCCAAAGGCCAAATGCTTTGGCATATATAGCGTGCCACTTGCAAATTGACCGGGTTGTCGTCGACCATCAAAATGCGCATCGCGTAGTTGCTCAGGTCTGGCGCATGGGTGCTGAGTGCGTGTGACGCAGGCGCTGCACAGGCCACCAAAGGCACTGTGAACCAAAACCGCGAACCTTCACCCAGCGTGCTTTCAAGGCCTATGCTGCCGCCAAACAATGCCACCAATTTCTTAGAGATCGCCAAGCCCAAGCCGGTGCCGCCAAATTGGCGCACCGTGGCTTGGTCAGCATGTTCAAAGCGCTTGAAAATATATTCCTGCAATTCTTTGGGTATGCCGCTGCCACTGTCAATGACCTCGAACAGCAATTCATTTTCAAGGTGAGACAAGCGCAGCCGCACCTCGCCGTGGGTGGTGAACTTGAAAGCGTTGTCAAGCAAATGGCACAACACCTCTTTCACGCGGACCGCATCCAAGCTGACCCAGTCGGGGATGCTGGGGTCAAGCTCGGTGACCAAGCTGACCGGGCTGTCTGGGGCGGGTAAGAAGGTGGCGCGGCATTGCGCTAAGGCGTCGGACACCTTGACGGGTGTGGGGTTGAGCACCAAACGACCGGCTTGCAACTGGGAAAAGTCCAAAATTTGGTTGACCAATTTCAGCAACTTGTCCGTGGACTGGCGAATCAGCCTAACCGTTTCCAACTCTTGGGGGGTGAGTTGCATGTTTTCCAGCAACACATCGTTGAAACCCAAAATAGCATTCATGGGTGTGCGCAATTCGTGACCAACGGCCGCCACAAATTCGTCTTTATAGGCTTCTGATTTCAGCAAAGCCTGCCGGCTGCCTTCGAATTCAAAGTTTCTTTCTTTCAGGCTGACCAACTGCTGCTTGTTCAACACGTAATAAAACACCGGCACCCAAAACACATTGGCCGCCACGCACATCAAAGAGATCGTCGCCCAATTGAGGTGCTGTTCTTTGAAAGCAAAATCGCTGGGCAAATACCCAAAAAACGTCAACGCAAACAAGCTGCCAATGGCGCTCATCACCACAGCCACCCAAATAAAGGTTTCTTTGAAGCCCAACAAGACCAAGCTGGGCAGGGGCAAAATGCCCAGCCACAAAATTTGTGGCGAGGCCAAGCCACCGGTATTCATACAGACAATGTAAATCAGCGAGAAGCACACTGTCAGCAATGCGTGGGTGACCACCGCGACAGGCCAGTTGCGCCAGATATAAAGGACGCCGATCAAGGACAGCGCGGCCATGCTCAGCAAGCTGAGCGGAACATGTTCAAAAGGGCCAGATACAAAACAAAACCCGCCAATGATCAGCATGGCGAAGCAGATATAGCTGCGCAATACAAAATGCCGCTGACTCAATAAATCATCGGGCCAGTGTCGGGCAAAAAGTCCAGCCAAAGCATGCATGTCTGCATGATAACTATGGTGAGGTTGTTTTAAAACCTAAAGTACTGCTCGCATTTAAGAAAACCCCCCTAAATGGCTAAAGCTGCGGCAATATCTTTGCTGACCGAGGCGGGGGTGTCCATGGAGCCATAACGCTTGACAGTGGTGCCATCTTTGGCAACCAAGAACTTGGTGAAGTTCCATTTAATGCCTTCGCTGCCCAGTAAGCCGGGTGCTTGGCCTTTGAGCCATTGGTAGAGCGGATGCGCTTGGGCG
>RFMX01000425.1 GCA_009927495.1 Betaproteobacteria bacterium | reverse complement strand
GACATTAAATTGAAACAGAACATTTTAAAGCTTGAATGTGTCAACGATTTGTCACACAAACACTTCGGCTTGGGCCAACACAGGTGCTTGGGCGTCTTTGACCGCCAGCAAAGGGGCAGTTTGAAGAGGCCAATCGATGGCCAACTCGGGATCGTTCCACACAATGCAACGCTCATGCGCTGGGGCATAGTAATCGGTGGTTTTGTATAAGAACTCGGCGCTTTCGCTCAAAACCGCAAAGCCATGGGCAAAGCCAGGGGGCACCCAAAGCTGACGCTTGTTCTCCGCGCTTAAATGCACGCCCACCCATTGGCCAAAATGCGGCGATGACCGACGTACATCTACCGCCACATCAAACACTTCGCCTTCGGTGACACGTACCAACTTGCCTTGGGGTTGTTGTATTTGGTAATGCAAGCCACGCAACACGCCTCGGGCAGAACGGCTGTGGTTATCTTGAACAAAAGTGACCTCCAAGCCAGTGACCTTGGCAAAGTCTTGGGCGTTAAAACTCTCAAAAAAGAAACCACGTTCGTCCCCAAACACCTTGGGTTTCAAAATGAGAACGCCTGGCAGCGCAGTAGGTATGGCGTGGTAGGGCATGGCGTTTATTTCAGCAAAGACAACAGGTATTGGCCATAGGCATTTTTGGCCAAAGGTGCGGCAAGCGTTTGCAAGCGGCTTGCGTCAATCCAGCCTTGGTGAAAGGCAATTTCTTCGGGGCAGGCCACCATCAGGCCTTGGCGTTTTTGCAAAGTGGCAATGAAGCTGGCTGCTTCCATCAAACTCTCATGGGTACCAGTGTCTAACCATGCATAGCCGCGTCCCATGATCTCCACGCCGAGTTGCCCCATCTCTAAATAGCGTTTGTTCACATCTGTGATTTCTAACTCACCTCGAGCAGAAGGTTTGATAGAGGCGGCAATGTCGCAAACCTGTTCGTCATAAAAATACAAACCCGTGACCGCATAGTTGGATTTAGGCTGGACAGGCTTTTCTTCAATGCTGATGGCGCGGTGCTGTTCATCAAATGCCACCACGCCATAGCGTTCGGGGTCATGCACATGGTAGGCAAACACCGTGGCACCGTGCTGCTGCGCATGGGCGCTGTGCAACTGCTTGACCAAATCGTGACCGTAAAAAATATTGTCACCCAACACCAAGGCACTGGGTTGGTTATTGACAAAGTTTTTGCCTATGGTGAAAGCTTGTGCCAAGCCATCAGGGCTGGGCTGCACAGCGTAGTCGATGTGCATGCCCCATTGCGAGCCATCCCCCAATAGATCCTTAAAGCGTGGCGTGTCATGCGGGGTTGAGATCACCAACACTTCACGAATACCACTGAGCATCAGGGTGGTCAGCGGGTAATACACCATGGGCTTGTCATACACCGGCATGAGTTGCTTGCTGACAGCTTGGGTGACCGGGTACAAACGTGTCCCAGAGCCACCGGCCAAGATAATGCCTTTGCGCTGATTCATAAGTGTTATTTACTATTTGTAGAAGCTTCAGAGTTTATCCAACCAGGATAACTGCCTAAAATCAGACCCTTTGCCACCTTTGAGCCTAGGAACCCGCATGGGACGCACCCTTTACGACAAGATTTGGGACGAACACGTCGTCCATACAGAAGAAGACGGCACCGCCGTTTTGTACATCGACCGCCATTTGGTGCATGAAGTCACCAGCCCGCAAGCCTTTGAAGGCATTCGGGTGGCCAAGCGCCAAATTTGGCGCACCAGCTCCATCGTCGC
>RFMX01000023.1 GCA_009927495.1 Betaproteobacteria bacterium | reverse complement strand
CAAAGTCATCGATGACGCTCTTTATGAAGAGCTTGAATCTGCGTTGCTCATGGCTGACGCAGGCATGCCCGCCACCCAAGCTGTTTTGCATGCCTTGAAATTGCGCGTCAAAGCCAGTGGCAGCACCCAACCCGCGCAGGTCAAGGTTTTGCTGACCGAGGTGCTGACCGAGGTACTGTTGCCTTTGCAAGGGGAATGGACGCTGGACGCGAACAAACCCACCGTCATCATGGTGGCCGGTGTGAATGGCGCGGGCAAAACCACCACCATTGGCAAACTGACACGCCACCTCAGCGACGCAGGACACAGTGTTTTGCTGGCTGCCGCCGACACCTTTCGCGCCGCTGCCAAAGAACAGTTGTTGGTGTGGGCGGACCGCAACCAAGTCGACATCATCAGCCAAGACCAAGGCGACCCTGCCGCTGTCAGCTTTGACGCGGTGACCGCCGGCAAAGCGCGGGGACGCGATGTGGTGTTGATTGACACGGCGGGACGCTTGCCCACACAGCTGCACCTGATGGACGAGCTGAAAAAAATCCAACGCGTCATCCAAAAGGCTGACACCACCGCGCCGCATGAGGTGTTGTTGGTGATTGATGGCAACACCGGACAAAACGCTTTGGCACAGGTCAAGGCGTTTGACGAAGCTTTGGGTCTGACTGGCTTGATCGTCACCAAACTTGACGGCACAGCCAAAGGCGGTGTTTTGGCAGCCATCGCTTTGTGGGCGCAGCAGCGGCCTGCGCCGAGCGGCAAGACTCTGAAGGTGTATTTCATCGGCATTGGCGAAAAACTCGACGACTTGCAAGCCTTCAACGCGCAAGAATTTGCCCAAGCCCTTATCAGCTGACGTATCAGGAGACACAGCCCATGGACACGATTGAAGAAGCCTTGCCCGAACGCCGCATCGACCAACTGTTGGCCCATTACGGTGAAAGCCATCAGCATCCGTTGAACGAGCGCATCCATTTCATCGCCATCCCACTCATCATGCTCAGCCTGATCGGTTTGATTTTTTGCCTACACCCTTGGCTGGCCTATGGCTTCATGGCAGCAAGCATGGTGTATTACGCCCGTTTGTCACGTGTTTTTTTAGCGGCGATGGGCGTGTGGTCTGTGTTGCTCTTGGCCTTGGTACACGCCATGGGTGACTTTCGCCTGCCCCTGTGCATTTCTATTTTTGTGGGCGCATGGGTGTTGCAGTTCATTGGCCACAAGTTAGAGGGCAAAAAACCCTCCTTTTTTGAAGATGTGCAGTATTTGTGGGTGGGACCGCTGTTTGTGCTGCGCCCCTTGCTGCAACGATACGCCATTGCTTGGTAAGGCTTGGCGCTTTGGCTGACGCTTTTCCCGAATTGATCGCACCGCTGCAACGCATGGGGCTGCTGCTGCCTCATGAAGAAGTCACTTTCACCCCCCTGACCGGCGGTGTGTCTTCGCTGATCGTGCGGGTGGACACGCCAAGGCAACGCTTTTGCCTCAAACGGGCTTTGCCCCAACTGAAAGTAGCGGCATTGTGGGAAGCGCCAGTGAAGCGCAACCGCGATGAAGTGGCGTGGCTGCGTTTTGCCGCGCAACACCTGCCCCAAGCGGTGCCTGCGTTGTTCGGCGAGGACGAAACCGACTGCGTGTTCGCCATGGCCTATTTGGAACCGCAAGCCCATCCTGTTTGGAAAAACCAGTTGCAAGCTGGTGTGGTCAATGTGGGCACTGCTGAACAGGTAGCACGTTGTTTAGCCATATGGCATGCGGCCAGTGCGAGGCAAGCTGATTTAAGCCAAGCCTTTGACCATGACGCGGATTTCATCGCCATCCGCCTAGACCCCTACTTCAACGCCACCGCCCTGCGCCACCCCGATTGCGCAGACGCTTTGCACAGCTTGGTGCAACAAACCCTGTCGCACAAACACGCTTTGGTGCATGGCGACGTGAGCCCGAAAAATATTTTGGAGAGCCCTCACGGCCCCGTTTTTTTGGATGCCGAATGCGCTTGGTACGGCGATCCTGCTTTCGACTTGGCCTTTGTGCTCAACCATTTGCTGCTGAAATGCCTTTGGAAGCCAGCCCACCACCTCGCCTATTTGGCCAGTTTTGATGCCTTGTCCCAAACTTATTTAAAGGCAGTCAACTGGGAAGACCCCGCCGCCTTAGAGGCGCGAAGCTGCGCTTTGCTGGCAGGCATGCTGCTGGCACGGGTGGATGGCAAGTCGCCCGTGGAGTACCTCAGCACCGAGGCACAGCGCGACCAAGTACGGCGTTTTGCCAAACCCTTTTTGCTGCAACCCGCAGCTTTGTTACAAACCTTGCGACAACACTGGACACCTTGATGAGCACCACGATTCAACATTTGCATGCCCGCCGTATTTGGGACTCCCGCGGTCGCCCCACGGTGGAAGTGGATGTGCAA
>RFMX01000061.1 GCA_009927495.1 Betaproteobacteria bacterium | reverse complement strand
GGCCATGTCTTCGCGGTACAGCGCGTCGGGCAGCTGGATCAAGATGCCCGCGCCGTCCCCCATCAATTTGTCCGCACCCACCGCACCCCGGTGGTCCAAGTTTTCCAAAATCTTCAGCGCTTGGCTGACGATGGCATGCGTCTTGGCCCCTTTGATGTGCGCCACAAAACCCACGCCACAGGCGTCGTGTTCTTGGGAAGGGTCATACAAACCATGGGTAAATGCAGACTGCATAGGGTTTTCCTTAGTATTCAAGCAGGTCGCCGAATATAGTGCATGCCGCCTCAATTGCCAAACAAATTAATCGGGGTCAGATCCCAATTAATTTTGTTTTTACCATGACAATCATTAATTGGGGACAGATCGAATTGGCTTTTTGCCGAAAGGCGCCCCGCTTTGGCGGGATTGACCCGTCGTGCGGTTTGCTTTTGCAAGCCTTCCACAAAACCATCTTCGCCCAAAGCCCAACCGCTCAAGGTTGATGATGTGAGTGCCTGCTGCTGTTTTTGGTCAATTCCAGATTGAACCATGGCCGCGTAAGCCGCCTCTCGGGCAAAGGGGGTGTTGCCCATTTCCCAGTACATGGGGTGGGGCGTGAGCCAAGCTTCGTTTTGCCGGCCTATGTAATGGCCGTGGCTAGACCAGGGGTAGTCTGCAGCCTGCGCCACCATGCCAGCACGAACTGGGTTGAGATCGATATAGACCATGCAAGCCAGCAAATAGCGCTCGGTTTGTATCAGCGCAGAACGGTAGCGGCCCTCCCACAAGGTGCCACTGCGCCCATGGCGTTTGTTGAAATACAGCACATAAGCACGCCCCACCGCTTGCATCATCTTGGGCAAACTGTCGTTTTGCAAAGGGGTAAGTAACACATGCAGGTGGTTGCTCATCAGCACATAGGCGTGCACCTGGACACTTTGCTCTAAGGCATGGGTTTGCAGCAACGCCAGCATCCGCTGAAAGTCTGCCATGTCCATGAAGATGTCTTGGCGATTGTTACCCCGCAAAATGATGTGGTGCGGGTATCCGGCAAGGGTGAGACGGGGCAGACGGGCCATGCGGGCATGTTAGCGCGCCGTCATTGCGCGCGAGTCTGTCATTGCGAGGATTGCTTCGCTTCGCTCCCAATGACAGGGGTCATCGCAATGACTTTGGGGGGTGGTCGTTTAACATCCATCTGCCATGACAACCTCAAGCCCCGCATCGACGACTCCTCAGCTATGGGTGTACTGCCTGTGCGCACAGTGGTGTGGCACTTGCCGCGAATACCAGCCGCTGTTTGATCGCTTGGCGGCTGACATGCCGCAAGCTCGGTTTGTCTGGGTGGATGTGGAGGAACACGATGCTCTCTTAGGTGACCTTGATATCGAAAACTTCCCCACTTTGCTGCTGGCCAATGCCCAAAGGCAAGCCTGTTTTGCGGGCACTGTGCTGCCCCATGCCGACACCTTGCAGCGCATGTGCCAAGCCGCACTCCAGGGCGACTTCCCCCCTATAAAGGGTGACCAATGGCAGTCGGTTCTGATGGGCTTGCAAGCCTTAGAAATAGGGTGACTCGCGCAAGATCAACCACCTGATCACCGGTCGACACCACCGCACCAGCGGCAGCCATGGACCCAGCAAAGCGGTCAGGGCATGAACATAGTCGTCATAAGTGCGCTGCTGGTATTTCAGCAGTTGTTGGCTCTCACGGGTGTCTAACCAGTCGACGCTGTAGTCCACGGTATTGAACACCCGCTTGGGCAATGGCGCTTGCCCCAGCACCTGCATAAACGCATTCAACATATCGCCATACCGCAGTTGGCAACGCTCTCCACCGCCAATCAGCAAAGTTTTGTACCACACCGCTTCGGTCTCGATGGCGTTGGCGATGGCCACGCCCACATCCAAGGTATGGACGTATTCGATGCGGTTGCTGGGGGGTATGAGAAACATGGCCGGGTTCATCACCAGTTGTATCGGAATGGCCGCACCCAGTCGCAACACTGTCCAACGCAAACCCGATTCACGCAACAGGGCTTCACATGCCACTTTGTGTTGGGCGTAGTGCTCCACCGGTTGCACTGGGTCATGCACACTGCGAGGCGGCGAAAGGTGCTGCGTCAAGCCATAGACATGCAAGGTAGAGGTAAAAACCATGCTGGCAGGCTCAGGCATAGCTTGCAGGGCAGAAATGAGGTTTTTCATTCCACCGACATTCACTTGGTAGGCTGCGTCGGGCTTGTCTTCGCTGCGCTCTCCCGTGTGCGACAACTCAGGAATGATGGCCACCAAATGCACCACCACCTCTTGATTAACCACCGCTGCGGCAATGTCAGCCGCGTGGCGGATATCGCCCCAGCACATGCGTACATCTGAGGGCAGTCGCTTGGCAAGCCTTCGGTTGGCACGGGTGGGCAGGTCAAAGCAAGTGATGCGGTGACCCCTCCCTTGAAAAGCCGCCAAGGTGCTGCTGCCGATATTGCCCATGGAACCTGTGATGAGAATATTCATAGACTGTCCTTTGGGTTAAGGGCATCTCAGAATAAGCAAAAATCTGTCTATTGCCTCGTTTTCATTGCTCAGTTTCTAGGCTTAACAAGGGATACCGTAAAGCTTGTATATCTTTCAAACCAAATTCTTCTAGCAATGCCTGCAAACGGTCTGCCGCACTTTTCTTTTTCTGTCCGATGTATTGCGCCAAGATGAGTTCGTTCTT
>RFMX01000341.1 GCA_009927495.1 Betaproteobacteria bacterium | reverse complement strand
TGGCGTAGTTTAAGGTCGCCCTAGGAACGCAGAACCGGTAAGCCGCTGATATAGCCCACCGCTGATTTTTGGTTGATGCCGCCCCAGTTGCTGCTGATGGCTGACATCAGCTCAGCCGGCACGGTTTTGCCATTCAGGGTACCTGTTCCTGTGGTGGCGTTGTAAGCCCAGTCGCCAGCATGCTGAAAAGCCGTCATCAGATAGGCAAAGCCATTGAGGTTGTCCACCGCTTGCAACCCTGTGCATTCGGCTCCAGCAGGCGTTGACAACAGTTTGGAGAGCTGTTGCGTGTCGACGTTGTAAGCCCAAACATAGTTATTCAAATGTCCCGAGCCGTCTTCGCCCACAAACAAAGTACGCATCGTCTCTGAAAATTTCACATTGTCAGGCTGGGAAATTTTCAGGATATTGGCATTGTTGCCGTCTGCATCTGTCGCCATGTTCTCTCCCAGCAGACCTTTGGGCACATAGAAATCGGTAGGTACCCAAGCGCTGCTGATGGCCTGACCCTTGCTGTCGGATTGCCCACCGCGCAAATGGCTTGCGTAAACCGCACCCGGGCGCAAAGCTGCCAGTTGGATATCGTCCACCTCGGGGCGAGTCGTGGCCGATTGTTCAGGGCCTGCCAACATGGTGGTTTCTATTCGGGAGACTGCAAAATAAGCGACTTTGTCTTTGGCATTCACATCCACGCCTTCGAGTTTGGTCAACTCCATCGTGACGCCTGCAACGGCAGCATAGCGATGGGTTTCTAAAAAAGCGGCGGCTTTGGCTTGTGCGGGCAGCACTTTTACCCATTGGTAACCCCAGCCATCCATCGCCACCTTGGTGTAACTGGAATCGGTGGGATCGGTGAAACGCACATCCAAGATATCTTTGGGTGAAAGTGAATCAGCCATGGCCTTGATCTCTTTGCTATTGGCGCTGCCCAGTTTGAGCCAACTCAGTGTGAAAGTCCCACCGCTGTCTGCACTGGTTTGCATCATCTTGGCACCATACAAAGTACCCGCAGACAAATCACCTGCCTTGTCAGCGATGAACATGAACAATGCACCACCGGTGTAATCGTCGCCCATCAACACGGTTTTTTGGTCGGGCATCACTTGCACCAGTTCGCGAGAAATTCTGCCCAAGCAATAGTGTTTTTGGACGCTTCCCGTGCCGTCAGGATTGACCGTGACTTCTGGTACGTGTCCGTAGTGGTAAGGGTTGGCAGTGGTGCTGGCTTCGGGGGTGCTGGGTGCATCCAAAGTGTTGCGACTGAATTCAAAAAACTTAGACAAACTGGTGTTTGCCGATGTCAAATGGGAGGCTTTCCAACCGGTTAGCTCAGCGGCAGTCAAGGCAGAACCTTTGGCTTTTCGCATCATCACCAACCAAGCGTCAGGCTCGTACTCTTCGCTGGACAAATGGGTGTTCCAAGGCGAGAGAGAGCCAGCGCAGGTGGTCCACAAACCATGTACAGCCTTGGTGGACAGGGGGTAGTGGTACTTGACGCTCAATGCGCCTGTTTGGGTGTTTTGTGCCAATGTGGTGATGGAGATCGGACAGGGCAAAGTGCCATAAATGGCTGCGCCAGCCAGGTTGACCGTCTTGTATTCATACTGAGTCACCAAAAACAAGGTGTTGCCTTCAATGCCAGGCACGGAGGGCTTGGCGAGTTTGATCAAGGACTGACCGTCCACACAGTCGGAAAACATTTGCTTGCCATCGGTGTCCACGATGGGGGTGACGCCATCTGGGCGTGTGTAGCCAGCCGCCACAGTGTTCCCCCCGCCCGCAGCTGGGGGTTTTTGTAAGGTGTCGCCGGTGCGAAAGAGCTCAACAAAGCTCAAGGCCTGCGCAGTTTTGACCGTGTTGTCGCTGTAGGTGATGTCGATGGTGGCGTCAGTGAACACCATTGCCTTTTGCGCAACCGAGGAAGGATTGCTAGAGGCATTGAATTTGACTGCTGTGGCATAGGGCTTGGCTTCTGCCGCCTTGGAGGGCAACGCAAACAAAGAACCACCCGCCAACAGCAAGGGACTGGAGCCTATGAGTTGCAAAATGTTTCGTCTGTTGAGCGGCTGAGTTGGGTGGTTTTGCATGGCGAGAATCCAAATGATGAATTAGAAAACTGTAAATTTGCAATACGACAGAAAAATTATTTACTGAGCATACGCATAGCGTCTTCCAGCCCTTTGAGGGTGAGGGGGAACATGCGGTTGCTGACCAACTGCTGGATGATGCTGATGCTTTGACGGTATTGCCACACGCCCAAAGGCTCGGGGTTGATCCATGCAAACTTGGGGTAGGCGTGGGTCAGGCGCTGCAGCCATTCGGCACCGGCCTCTTCATTGTTGTATTCCACGCTGCCCCCGGGCTGCAATATTTCATATGGGCTCATGGTGGCGTCGCCCACAAAAATAAGCTTGTGGTCCTTGTTGTACTTGCGGATCACGTCCCAAGTGTCGAACTTCTCGGCGAAGCGGCGGCGGTTGTTTTTCCACAAAAAGTCGTACACGCAGTTGTGGAAATAGAAAAACTCCAGGTGCTTGAACTCGCCTTTTACGGCGGAGAACAGCTCTTCCACCCGCGCCACATGCTCGTCCATGGTGCCGCCCACGTCCATCAGCAGCAGCACCTTCACATGGTTGTGGCGCTCAGGGCGCATCTTGATGTCCAAATAGCCCGCATTGGCCGCGGTGCTGCGGATGGTGTTGTCCAAATCGAATTGGTCTTCGGCACCCTCACGGGCAAAGCGGCGCAGGCGACGCAGCGCCACTTTGATGTTGCGGGTGCCCAGCTCAACAGCGTCGTCATAGTCTTGGTAGGCCCGTTGCTCCCACACTTTGATGGCGCTTTTGTTGCCGCCTTTGCCACCGATGCGAATGCCTTGGGGGTTGTAGCCGCCGTTGCCAAAGGGCGAGGTGCCGCCGGTGCCAATCCATTTGTTGCCGCCTTGGTGGCGCTCTTTTTGTTCTTCCAAGCGCTTCTTCAAAGTTTCCATCAACTCATCCCAGCCCATTTTCTCGATAGCTGCTTTTTGCTCGGGCGTGAGTTCGTTTTCCAGGGTTTTCTTGAGCCACTCCAGAGGCACATCGGCGGTGAAGTCGGTCAGCATTTCCACGCCTTTGAAATACGCGCCAAAGGCTTTGTCAAATTTGTCGAAATGCTTTTCGTCTTTCACCAAGATCATGCGGCTCAGGTGGTAGAAATCGTCCATGCTGCTGGCGTCGCTGTTGGGCCCGACCACATTGGCTTGCAGGGCCTCCAACAGCGTGAGGTATTCCTTGACCGACACCGGTAATTTGGCGGCGCGCAGGGTGTAGAAAAAGTCAATCAGCATGGTAGGTGTCAGCGGTTGCGGCTTTGCATGAACACCAGTTTTTCAAACAAGGTCACGTCTTGCTCGTTTTTCAGCAAGGCGCCCACCAAGGGCGGCACCGCGACTTTGTCGTCCTGGGTTTGCAGCGCAGCCAGGGGGATGTCCTCAGCCACCAGCAGTTTGAGCCAATCCAGCAGTTCCGAGGTGGAGGGCTTTTTCTTCAGGCCAGGCAAGCTGCGCACGTCATAAAAGGTTTTCAAGGCGGCGGCCAGCAGGTCTTTTTTCAGGTTGGGGAAATGAACATCAATGATTTGCCGCATGGT
>RFMX01000323.1 GCA_009927495.1 Betaproteobacteria bacterium | reverse complement strand
GTTGAAAAGGCACCCTCGGGTGCCTTTTTTCATGGTGAGCGGAAATCAGAATTTTTTCGCGGCTGCCAACTCTGGAAAAGCCTCATGGATGGTGGACACCTGCCCGCAATGTGCAGCGGTGTAGCCAGGCAATTGGTTCACCGCAAACTGAAACTCATCGCCGTTGAGGACCTTCAACACTGCCTGCAAATGCGGCCGCTCCAGGTCAGATTGGTTGCAAAGCAAAAAATAACGCTCAGTGGCCAAAGGCAAAAACTCCAGCTTAAAACGTCTTGCTGGTGTTTCCACGCCAAAGCCCACATCCGCCATGCCACTGGCCACAAAAGCTGCCACTGCGGCATGGGTGAACTCGGCTTGCTCGTAACCAGCTATCAGCGTGGGATCTATGCGGGCTTTTTTCAAAAAGCATTCCAGCAAAAACCGTGTGCCACTGCTGGGTTGGCGATTGACAAAGCGAATGCCCTTGCGGGTGAGGTCTTGCGCCTCATAAATTTTGTGGGGGTTACCACTGGCCACCATGAAACCTTGGCGACGCGTGGCCACATGGATGATGCGGCTTTCTTTGGGAACCAGCCACCTCGCATAGTGTTTAAAGGCAATGTCTTCAAACTCACCTTGCGGAATATGAAAGCCTGCAATTTCACAAGCCCCTTCATGCAAAGAGGCCACAGCTTCAATGCTGCCCACGTATTTGCGCTCCACACGGGTCCCCGACAGCGCCAAGGTTTGAATAAGTTTTTCAACCGCAAAACCATGGCTGGCATGAACTCTGAGGGTTTCTCCGCCTGCGGAGAGCAACCGTCCGATCTCGCCCTCCAGCTCCGAGGCCAAGGTTTCCAGCATGGGCGTCAAACGCGCTGAAATACGGTGCCCAGCCCAAACCAGCTTTTCAGCCAAGGGGGTGAGGGTTGAACCCTTGCCTCGCTCCATGTTCAGCAAGGGCATGCCCAATTGCGCCTCGCCTTGGCGAATCAAGCTCCAAGCATGGCGGTATGAAGCCCCTGTTTTTTTGCAAGAACCAGACAAGCTCCCGTGTCCTTGAACCTCGAGAGCAGTTCTAACAACCTGGGCGCCAAGTTTTGGCCCTTGGCGTCGCTGATGGTCCATTGGGGCTTGATGGAGACTTTATGCATGGAAATATAGGCTCTTCAGAGCATATTAGTTGTGTTGATTAAATCTAGCTTACCCTACCTTGGTTGTCATATTGCCGCCATGCTGTGATTTCCCTAGACTCATATGTGTCTTTAAAGCATATGGTAGGGTTAGGTCTGGTGGTCAGCTGAGACATATTCTAAACATGGAGACAACATGACAACACTTGACAACAGCAGCGGCTTTTTGTCCAAAGAACGTATCGTTGCGCCCGAAGGCTTCAACCGATGGTTGGTGCCTCCCGCTGCTTTGGCCATCCATTTGTGCATTGGCATGGCTTATGGCTTTTCAGTGTTTTGGCTGCCGCTCTCCAAAGCTTTGGGCATCAAAGAGGCCATCAAATGCGGCCCAGACATTGGTTTTTTTCAAGAACTTTTCATCACCACCTGCGACTGGAAGGTCTCCACGCTCGGTTGGATGTACACCTTGTTTTTTGTGTTGCTGGGCAGCTCAGCCGCTTTATGGGGCGGCTGGCTTGAGCGAGCAGGTCCCAGAAAAGCTGGCGTGGTGAGTGCGGTATGTTGGTGTGGTGGCATGCTCATCTCTGCGGCAGGTATTTACTACCATCAGTTTTGGATGATGTTGCTCGGCTCTGGCGTCATAGGCGGCATCGGCCTAGGGCTGGGTTACATCTCACCCGTCAGTACCCTCATCAAATGGTTTCCAGACCGCCGAGGCATGGCCACAGGCATGGCCATCATGGGTTTTGGTGGTGGCGCCATGATTGGCTCGCCCTTGGCTGCAGAGTTGATGAAAATTTTTGCCACCGACCTCGAAGTGGGTGTTTGGCAGACTTTCGTGATCATGGCCTTGGTGTATTTCGTGTTCATGATGGCAGGCGCTTTGGGCTACCGCATTCCTGCTACCGGTTGGAAACCTGCCGGTTGGACGCCGCCTGTGCAGCAGCAAGCCAACACCATGATCACCCAAGGCCATGTGCATGTCAGCAAAGTTTGGGGCATTCCCCAGTTTTGGATGGTGTGGGTGGTGCTGTGCATGAACGTGTCAGCAGGCATTGGTGTGATCGGTATGGCCAGCCCTATGTTGCAAGAAGTGTTTGGCGGCGCCTTGATGGGTATCGAGGCCAAGTTTGTTGACCTTGACAAAGCACAGCTCACCACGATTGCCGGTATTGCGGCAGGCTTTACTGCCTTGCTCAGCTTATTCAACATTGGCGGACGCTTCTTTTGGGCCAGTTTGTCTGACAAACTGGGACGCAAGCTGACCTACATCATCTTCTTTATGCTGGGCGCTGCTTTGTACGCTTCTGTGCCAGCCAGTGCCATGGCAGGCAACAAGATGCTGTTTGTGGCGGCGTTTTGCATCATCTTGAGCATGTACGGTGGCGGCTTTGCCACGGTACCCGCTTATTTGGCCGATTTGTTTGGCACGCAAATGGTGGGCGCTATCCACGGTCGCTTGCTGACCGCTTGGGCCACAGCAGGCATTTTAGGCCCCGTGGTGGTCAATTACATGCGCGACTACCAACTCGGTTTGGGTATCCCCCGTGAGCAGGTTTACAACCAAACCATGTTTATTTTGGTGGGTATGTTGGTGGTGGGTTTGATTGCCAACCTGATGATCAAGCCAGTTGACGCCAAACACTTTATGACAGCCGAAGAACTGGCCCATGAAAAGAAACTCGCCCACGAAAAAGCCAGCGCCTCTGAGGTCGGTGCTGCCCATGGTGCTGCCAGCCAAAGCAACGTCTTATGGGTTGTCTTGGCTTGGACCGTTGTGGGTATTCCGCTGGTCTGGGGCATCTACCGCACACTTTTGAGTGTGGGCAAATTTTTTAACTGATTGAGCCATGAATTCAACCCAAGCTTTGCCTGAACAGGCTCTTATTGAACAACTTGTGCAGCAGCATGCAGATGAGCCCGGCGCGTTGCTTCCTTTGTTACACGACATTCAAGACAAGCTCGGGTTCATTCCTGCAAGCAGTGTGGCAGCGATTGCCAAGGGGCTGAACCTGTCACGTGCAGAGGTTCATGGCGTCATCACCTATTACCACCACTTTCGCAGCACGGCACCTGGCAAGCATGTCATCCAAGTCTGTCGTGCTGAAGCTTGCCAGTCGTGTGGCAGCGAGGAACTGTGGGCCTTGGCAGAAAAACTGTTGGGCTGCAATGGCCATGAACCCAGTGCCAATGGCATGTACTCGCTCGAGCCTGTGTATTGCTTAGGCCTGTGTGCATCCTCACCCGCTGTGCAAATTAACGACAAATTGCATTCACGTGTCAACCAAGCCAAATTGACTCGGTTGGTGAAGTCTTTGGAAAGCGCCGTATGAGCTTCACTGTTTTTGTCCCCTGCGACTCTGCCGCACTGGCTGCCGGTGCCGATGAGGTTGTTGACGCCATTCACAAAGAGGCCGCTGCGCGTGGCTTGGCTATCGATGTACAGCGCAACAGCTCTCGCGGCATGTTTTGGCTTGAGCCTTTGGTAGAGGTTGTCACAGCCCATGGTCGCGTCGCCTATGGTCCTGTGGCGTTTGAAGATGTGCCCTCACTTTTTGCAGCAGACTTTTTGACTGGCGGACAGCACGCCCTTTTGCTTGGCGTCACAGACCAAATTCCCTATCTGGCCAAACAGCAACGTTTGACCTTCGCCCGCATGGGCATCACCCGTCCCTTGTCTTTGGACGATTACGCCGCTCACGGCGGTTGGGTGGGTTTGAAAAATACCGTGGCCATGGATGGCGCTGCAGTGGTGCAAGAAGTGCTGGACTCGGGCTTGCGTGGGCGCGGTGGCGCGGCTTTTCCTGCAGGCATCAAATGGCGCACGGTGCGTGCCACCACGGCAGCTCAAAAATACGTGGTCTGCAATGCCGATGAAGGTGACTCGGGCACCTTCTCGGACCGTATGACCATGGAGGGTGACCCCTATATGCTGATTGAAGGCATGGCTATTGCAGGTCTGGCAGTAGGCGCCACCAAAGGCTATATCTACATCCGCTCTGAATACCCGCATGCCATCGCCACCATGAATACCGCGATTGCCATGGCCGAGTCAGCTGGCTACTTAGGCGCCAACGTTTTGGGCAGTGGCAAAGCTTTTCATTTGATCGTTCGCAAAGCTGCCGGCTCTTATGTGTGTGGCGAGGAAACCGCCATGCTCGAGAGCATCGAGGGCAAGCGCGGCATCGTTCGCGCCAAACCACCATTGCCAGCATTGGAAGGTTTGTTTGGTCAACCTACCGTCATCAACAACGTCATCACCTTGGCCAGCGTGCCCATCATCATGGCCAAAGGTGCAGCCTTTTACAAAGACTTTGGCGTGGGTCGCTCCACTGGCACCCTTCCCTTTCAAATCGCCGGCAATGTTTTGCAAGGCGGTTTGGTCGAGCGTGCGTTTGGTTTGACCTTGCGTGAGCTCTTGTTCGATTTTGGTGGTGGCAGTCGCAGTGGCCGCCCCATCAAAGCAGTGCAAGTGGGTGGGCCGCTGGGCGCTTATGTACCCGAATCGCAATGGGATGTGCCGTTGGACTACGAAGCCTATGCCGCGATGGGTGCGGTGGTGGGTCATGGCGGCATCGTGGTTCACGACGACTCGGCCAACATGGCCAAGCTGGCTCGCTACGCCATGGAATTTTGTGCCATCGAAAGCTGCGGCAAATGCACACCTTGTCGCATTGGCTCGACCCGCGGCATGGAAACCATTGACCGCATTGGCACAGCAGCCAACAAAGAACAGCAAGTGCATTTGCTTCGCGACCTGTGCAACACCATGCTGCACGGCAGCCTGTGCGCCATGGGCGGCATGACACCTTACCCGGTGTTGTCCGCTCTTAACCATTACCCCGCCGACTTTGGTTTGGAAGCCAAAGAGGCTCAAGTTCTTTAAGGAAACACCATGTTGATGTTCTTGAAACAAGAGCGTGATCACGGCACGCCTGCGCGTACTTCTGATCAAACGGTTCAACTCGAAATTGACGGCTACCAAGTCAATGTCCCCAAGGGCACGTCGCTCATGCGTGCTGCCGTGGAAGCTGGCATTCAAGTGCCCAAACTCTGCGCCACTGACAGTTTGGAGCCGTTTGGCTCATGCCGTTTGTGTTTGGTTGAAGTCGAGGGTCGCAAAGGTTTTCCCGCCTCTTGCACCACACCCGCCGAGGCTGGCATGGTGGTTCATACCCAAACCCCCAAGCTGCAAGACTTGCGCAAAGGTGTGATGGAGTTGTACATCTCTGACCATCCGCTGGATTGCCTGACCTGCAGCGCCAACGGCAACTGCGAGTTGCAAGACATGGCGGGTGTCACGGGCTTGCGCAATGTTCGCTATGGCGTGGGTGAGGCCGCTGGGGCGCACCACTGCGATGCGAAGAAGGACGAGTCCAACCCCTATTTCACCTATGACGCCAGCAAATGCATTGTCTGCAACCGCTGTGTGCGTGCTTGCGAAGAAACACAGGGCACATTTGCCTTAACTATCTCTGGCCGAGGTTTTGACAGCCGCGTGTCCCCCGGCCAAGACCAGCCGTTCATGGACAGCGAATGCGTCTCATGCGGTGCTTGCGTGGAAGCTTGCCCCACCGCCACGCTGCAAGAAAAATCCATCATTGAACTCGGCCAACCCGAGCACAGCCTGATCACCACCTGCGCCTATTGCGGTGTCGGCTGCGGCTTCAAAGCAGAGATGAAGGGCAACACCGTGGTGCGCATGGTGCCTTGGAAAGATGGCAAGGCCAATGAAGGCCACTCTTGCGTGAAAGGTCGTTTTGCGTGGGGCTATGCCACCCACCAAGACCGCATCACCAAACCCATGATCCGCGCCAAGATCACCGATCCTTGGCAAGAGGTCAGCTGGGATGAAGCGCTCAACCATGCAGCTTCCGAGTTCAAACGCATCCAAGCCAAACACGGCAAAGATTCTGTGGGCGGCATCACTTCTTCACGCTGCACCAACGAAGAAACCTACCTGGTGCAAAAGTTGGTACGCGCCGCCTTTGGCACCAATAACGTGGATACATGCGCCCGTGTATGTCACTCACCCACAGGCTATGGCTTAGGACTGACCTTTGGCACCTCGGCGGGAACACAAACCTTCAAATCAGTAGAGCACACCGATGTGATGTTGGTGATTGGCGCCAACCCCACCGACGCGCATCCCGTGTTTGCGTCGCGCATGAAACGGCGCTTGCGCGAGGGCGCCAAGCTCATCGTGGCCGATCCCCGCAAAATTGACTTGGTCAAAAGCCCGCATGTGAAAGCCCAGCATCATTTGGCCTTGAAGCCTGGCACCAATGTGGCCCTCATCAACTCCCTGGCCCATGTGGTGGTCACCGAAGGCTTGGTCGCCAAAGACTATGTGGCATCGCGCTGCGACGACAAGAGCTTCAACGAATGGTGTGAATTTGTCTCCAAGCCTGAGAACTCGCCCGAAGCTTTTGAAAGCGTGACTGGCGTTCCTGCCTCTGAAGTTCGCGCTGCAGCGCGCATGTATGCCGCAGGACCCAACTCGGCTATCTACTATGGCTTGGGCGTCACCGAGCATTCACAAGGCTCGACCATGGTGATGGGCATTGCCAACCTCGCCATGGCTTGCGGCATGGTGGGTCGTGAAGGTGTGGGTGTGAATCCCCTGCGCGGCCAAAACAATGTGCAAGGTGCTTGCGACATGGGCAGTTTCCCGCACGAGTTGCCTGGCTACCGTCACATCTCCGACACCACCACCCGTACTTTGTTTGAAGGGGCTTGGGGTGTCAGCATCAGCCCCGAACCCGGTCTGCGCATTCCCAATATGTTTGACGCGGCCATGGAAGGCTCGTTCTTAGGTCTGTACTGCCAAGGCGAAGACATTGTCCAGTCCGACCCCGACACCCAGCACGTGGCTGCGGCTTTGTCCGCCATGGAGTGCATCGTGGTGCAAGACATCTTCTTGAACGAAACCGCCAAATACGCCCATGTGTTTTTGCCAGGTTCTTCATTCTTGGAAAAAGACGGCACCTTCACCAATGCCGAGCGTCGCATCTCGCGGGTGCGCCAAGCCATGCCGCCTCTCGCAGGATTGGCGGACTGGGAAGTCACTGTCAAGCTTGCCAAAGCTTTGGGCTATGACATGCACTACGCCCATCCAGAAGAGGTGATGAAGGAAATCGCCGCACTCACGCCCAGCTTTGCGGGTGTCAGCTACGCCAAAATTGACGAGCACACCAGCTTGCAGTGGCCCTGCAACGCAGACACTCCCGATGCAGGCATGGACATCATGCACACCGCCGGATTTATGCGCGGCAAGGGCAAGTTCTTTCCTACACAGTACGTGGCGAGCCAAGAAAAAGTTACACGCAAGTTTCCGCTCTTGCTCACCACAGGTCGCATCTTGTCGCAGTACAACGTGGGGGCTCAAACTCGGCGTACCGATAACAACCTGTGGCATGACGAAGACCGTCTTGATATTCATCCGCATGATGCAGAGGAACGCGGCATCAAGGACAACGACTGGGTAGGTATTGAGAGCCGCTCTGGACGCACGGTGTTGCGGGCACGTGTGACCGAGGCCATGCAAGCTGGCGTGGTCTACACCACCTTCCACTTCCCCGAGTCAGGTGCTAACGTCATCACCACCGACGCCTCCGACTGGGCAACCAACTGCCCCGAGTACAAAGTCACAGCGGTTCAAGTGGTGGCGGTAAGCCAGCCCTCCGAGTGGCAGCAAAACTACCAGCGCTTCAATAAGGATCAACTCGGTTTGCTGGCCAAAGCACAGCATAAATCCGAAGACTTTGAGGTGGTTGGTAAGTGAGTCAAAACCACAGCAACTGTTTAGCCTTGGCTGAAGAGGTGCCTGTGGCGCTGGTATTCAACGGCATCTCGCACGCTGTGATGATGACCAGTCCTGTGCATTTGGAAGATTTCGCTTTGGGTTTTGCCTTGACCGAAGGGCTGATCGACCATCCCTCACAGTTGTATGGTGTGGATATCACCCACCAACCCAATGGCATTGAGTTGCAACTCGAGGTGGCGGCCCAATCCGAAGCGAGGCTCAAAGAGCGCAGACGAAGCATGGCGGGTCGAACTGGTTGTGGCGTTTGCGGTGCCGATAGCCTGAACCAAGTCAAATTGGCTTTACCGCAAGCACCTGAAGTTCATATCGATGTTGATGCCATGCACCGAGCCCATGCCCATATGCGAGCCTTGCAACCTCTCAAGCTGCAAACGGGGGCGACCCATGCTGCGGCTTGGTCCGATGCAAGTGGGCAGATCACTTTGCTTCGAGAAGACGTAGGTCGACACAATGCCTTGGATAAGTTGATCGGTGCTTTGTTCAAATCATCGACCGACATGCAGCAAGGTTTTATTTGCATCACCAGCCGGGCCAGCTTTGAGATGGTGCAAAAAACGGTCATGTCTGGCGCAGGCGTGTTAACAGCGGTGTCCGCTCCCACCCGCTTGGCTGTCGAAATGGCCGAGCAACACAACTTGGCGTTAGCTGGTTTGGTGCGGGGCAATTCGTTTACCGCCTACAGCCACTCTTCTCGTTTTATGACAACTCAACCTATCGCTGCACAGGCTTAATATGCATTTAGAAAACCTTGTCTCCATGGCCAATCAAATTGGTACATTTTTTTCTGCTTACCCAGATCGCCAAGAAGCGCTAGACGGCATTGCCACACATATCCACAAATTTTGGGAACCGCGCATGCGCACGCGACTGCTGGACGCGCTGGCAAAAGGTGAAGTGAAAGAATTGATGCCACTGGTTAACGACGCCTTGCTTGCGAATCAAGCCAAGTTAAGGCCCCTGGCTGCTTACACTTAAAGACTATGTTGCACCATAGAGCGTTCCTTTGTTGCAGTAGTTTTCTGAATAGTATTTCAACTTAAGTTAGCACGCTTATCTCTGTTGATACCTTCTGGATAACTGCAAGAAAAGAACACATTGCTTTAGATTAAGACCGACTGATAAGCGTCAAAAGGCGGGTTAATGTACGCTGAGTTATCACAACGGTGGCAGCTACAACGAAACCACGCCAGGGTTGTACCTCGAAAGAAACAATTTCGTCGTAGGTGCTTATCACAACAGTATTCGCAATACTTCGGTCTATGGTGGCTACACATGGACTTGGCCGCTTCCTGCCAACCCCATCGCCAATGCGGTCTCATTCACCGGCGGCTTGGTGACTGGCTATCGGCACAAAGGCTACAACAGCGATATTGCGGTGTTGGGAGCCGCCAGCATTCGACATGATCTAGACAATCGCCAAGCCTTGCGCCTGTCGATTTTGCCGTTGCACAAAAGAAGTTCAGCTACCTATGTTCTTCACCTGAGCTATGAAGTTAAGCTGAAAAATTGACTCATGAACCAAAGCCATATTTTTTCAGTATGGCTTGCGCTTTAGGGGTTTGAAGAAATTCAATGAACTTCTGCGCCGCAGACTGCTGTGTACTGCCCACCACCCTGGCAACAGGATAGTGAATCGGTTTGACTGTGGCCACTTGGAAAGCCACCTTGACCTTGTCTTGCATCAACAGTGCATCACTGGCATAAACAAACCCAGCATCGACTTCATCGCGAGAGACGTAATCCAAAGCTTGGCGAACATTGGTGGTGTTGATGATCTTGTCTTTAAGCTCAAGCCAAAGACCGGCTTTCTCTAAAGCATCTTTTGCATAGCTCCCGGCAGGCACACTGGCGGGTGTTCCCATGGCAAAGCGCTTAAATTCAGGTTTTTTCAGGTCAGCGAGTTGTTGCAAATTTGCTTTAGATTGGGCGGGAACAATCAATACCAATTTGTTGGTGGTGAAAACTTTGATGTCTGCAGCCGCAACCACGCCTTTGGCCACTGCTTTGTCCATGGTGTCTGCGTCTGCGCTGGCAAATACATCCACAGGCGCACCATTGGCGATTTGCTGCATCAAGGCACCCGATGCACCAAAGTTGAATTTGACTTTGGTCTCTGGGTTTTGAGTTTCAAATTGAGCACTTATGTCTTGAAAAGCCTGCGTCAAACTGGCGGCTGCTGAAACGGTTAGGTCTGCAGACCAAGCAGCCGACTGCAAAAGAAAACCGAACAGAAAAAACAGACTCTTCATGGGGTGGAATTGATTATATAGAGTTATATTCAGTGGCCAATAAGGAAAACCAATTATGCGCAGAAATTTTTCTGTTCCCAAAACGCTTTTTTTAACACTCTTTTTGACTGCAGGGGTTGTTCAAGCGAATGCGCAAGAGTCTGAAAAACTCCACCAACGTGCCAATGCCGCCATGTGCGCCAACTGCCATGGCAGCGAGGGACGCACAGTTGAAAAGTCTGCTGTTCCTCCTTTGGCCGGTTTGCCACGCGAGTACTTCATACAGCAAATGCAGGCTTACAAAGATGGCAGTCGCAAAGCCACGGTGATGCACCAAATCAGCAAAGGCTTTAGCGATGCGCAAATCGCCAGTTTTGCGGATTATTTTTCTGCCCAACCTCGCTGAAAGCACTCTATGAAAAGAAGACATTTGCTCCACGCAGGCTTGGCGGTTGGTGCATCCCCTGCGCTGTTAGCTCATTCGGTGTTTGCGCAAACTGCTGCTAGCAAAGCACAGGTCATTGTGATTGGTGGCGGCTATGGGGGGGCAACTGCCGCCAAATACATTCGACTGTTATCTGCCTACAACATTCCTGTTCTGCTGATTGAACCTCAGTCAGATTTCATTTCATGTCCGATGTCCAATTTGGTCCTTGGGGCAGCAAAAATTTGAAAGACATCACGACCTCTTACGATGCGCTGACACAAAAGCATGGCGTCAAAGTCATACGCGATCGCGTCACCAGCATCGATCCAGATAAAAAAACAATTTCGCTGGCCAACGGCCCCATGTTGCCCTACGACAAACTGGTTTTGTCACCTGGTGTTGACATGATGTTTGACAACATTGAGGGTTTGAAAGCTGCCAACGACAACGGCCGCATCTTGCAAGCTTGGAAAGCAGGTGCAGAAACCACCGCCTTGCGCAAGCAACTGCAGGATATGCCGGATGGCGGTGTCTACGCACTGACCGTTCCCGAAGCGCCTTACCGCTGCCCCCCTGGCCCGTATGAGCGAGCCAGCCAAGTGGCGCATTATTTTAAGCAAGCCAAGCCCAAGTCCAAGGTGCTGATTCTGGACGCCAACCCAGATGTCACCTCCAAAGGACCTTTGTTTAAAAAATTCTGGTCAGAAAACTACAAAGACATCATTGAGTTCAGACCCAATCACAAAGTGACTGCTGTCGATGGGCATGCGGGACTCATCAAATTCGATGTCCAAGAAAACCTGCGTGCCGATATTTTGAATGTCTTGCCCGATATGCGTGCCGGCAGCATTGCGGTGCAAACTGGCTTAGCCACTGCAAACAAACGTTGGTGTGGCGTGAACTATTTGACCTTTGAGTCCACTGTTGCCAAAGATGTCCATATCTTGGGTGACGCCATGTTGGCCGCACCTGCCATGCCTAAATCGGGACACATGGCGAACTCGCATGCCAAAGTAGCTGCATCTGCCATCGTGGCTCAGCTCAGCGGACTTGACATCAACCCCGCACCTTTCTTAACCAACACCTGTTACAGCTATGTCAGTGACAACATGGTGGTTCATGTGGCTTCTGTGCACCAATTCAACTTGGAAGAAAAAACCTACAAAACAGTTCCTGGCTCGGGCGGTGTTTCCTCTGAAGCCAATACCTTGGAAGCTACCTACGCATGGAACTGGGCCCAAAATATTTGGGCTGACAGCTTGTTATAGCTTGGTCAGCCAGCGCTAAATCATGCCTGGCGCTTGGTAAGCCACTCGCCCATCTACCAAGGTTGCTCTGACTTGGGCCGTCATTTCGCTGCCGCTCAGATCGAACGCAAAAGGCGTGTGTTTGCATTGGCTGCGGAGGTTTTCAGGCAACACTTGCCAACTTGCGTGTGGGTCTAGAACACACACATCAGCAGCAGCGCCAAGGCTTAAACCACCCCGATCGAGCAGTCCTAAAAGCGCGGCGGGTGCACTGGTAATCACCTCTAAGGCTCGCAGTTTGTCTACCTGACTTTGCGCCGCCCATTTCAAACTGGCACTCAGCAATAACTCCAACCCTGTGGCCCCAGGTTCAGCTTGGGCAAACGGCAAAGCCTTGGCATCGCCCTCGACAGGAGTGTGATCTGACACCAAGATATCGATGGTGCCATCGGCCAAGCCCTGTCGCAAGGCTTCTCGGTCGCGCTGTTGCCGCAGAGGTGGGGTCAATCGAGCTCGCGTATCAAAGTAACCAATATCTGCATCGGTGAAATGCAGGTTGTGGATACTTACATCACAAGACAAGGGCAGCCCTTCGGCCTTGGCAGAACGAACCAAGTCAACACCTGCTGCACTGGAGAGTTTGCTCACGTGAACGCGTGCACCTGTCAAGCGCATGAGGTCAATATAGGTGTGCAGTGCAATGGTCTCGGCCGCTGCTGGCACGCCACTCAAACCCATTCGGGTAGCCAAGGGGCCGCTGGCAACAATGCCTTTGCCCAGATAGCTGTCTTGTGCTCTGAGCCAAACAGCATAGCCAAAGGTCGCTGCATATTGCATGGCACGTTGCAGGCTCTGTGTGTTCGAAATAGCGTACTCTGCTTGCGTGAAGCCGACGCACCCCGCTTGGGTCAACTCGACCATGGGGGTCAACACCTCACCCTGAAGACCGCGTGTCAACGCGCCCAAGGGGTAAACATTGGCCAGGTGCAGCCGCTTGGCACGAAACTGCAACATCTCCACCAAGCCGGGCTCATCAAGCACCGGCTGGGTGTCTGGCAAACACACCACGCTGGTGACACCCCCCGCTACCGCGGCAGTTAACTCGCTCACGAGCATGCCTTCATGTTCATGGCCGGGTTCACCGAGGCGAGCACAGGCGTCCACCAAGCCAGGGATGACCCAGCAGTTTGAAGCGTCGATTTGCTTATCTGCATGGAAGTCTTTGGAGACTTGGCCCATGGCCACCACTTTGCCATCGGCGATCGCCAAATCGGCCTTGGCATCAAAGCCACTAGCAGGGTCAAGAAGATGACCGTTGTGAATCAAAATTTTCATGCATCATTCCCTGCAACGATAGACATCACCGCCATACGCACAGCGATACCGAAAGTCACCTGATTCAAAATCACACTTTGTGGGCCATCGACGACCGCAGATTCAATTTCAACACCTCGGTTGATGGGTCCAGGGTGCATCACGATGGCATCGGGCTTGGCTGCTTGCAGCCTGGCAGTTGTCAAACCGAAATTTTTGAAATACTCCTGACTAGAGGGAAGCAAAGCACCGCTCATTCGCTCGTTTTGCAAGCGCAAAGCGATGACCACATCACAATCGCGAATACCTTCTTCAAGACTGTGAAAAACTTTCACGCCAAGTTGAGACAAGTCTGAAGGAATCAATGTGCGGGGACCCACCACGCGAACCTCGGCACACCCTAAAGTGGTGAATGCATGAATATCTGACCGAGCCACGCGGGAATGCAAAACATCCCCCACGATCGCCACACGCAAGTTGGCAAAGTCCTTTTTGAAGTGACGAATGGTGTAGGCATCCAGCAAACCCTGGGTAGGGTGCGCATGGCGTCCGTCTCCTGCATTGATGACATGCACATGGGGGGCCACATGCTCGGCAATCATGTAAGGGGGCGCCAGACTCGCTGTGGCGAACCACGAAAATATCGGCAGCCATTGCGCTCAAGTTGGCAATGGTGTCGAGCAATGTCTCGCCTTTGCTGGCTGATGAACGGGCGATATCCAGATTGAACACATCTGCACTGAGTCTTTTGGCAGCAATTTCAAACGTGGTTCGGGTGCGTGTGCTGTTTTCAAAAAAAAGATTAAAAACCGACTTGCCTCTCAAAAGAGGTACTTTCTTGACATCGCGGTCACTCAGCGAAACAAACTGTGTGGCTGTATCCAAGATATGTGTCAGGATCTCACGCGACAAACCTTCGGTGGACAGCAGATGTATAAGTTCGCCGTTTTTATTCAGTTGGGGGTTGCGTTTGTACAGCATGGGCTAGCCTTCCAATGAAAACGCAAATTGGCCTTGACTGTCTTGCTTCAAGCGCAAGGTCTGCTCTGCAGGCAAAGCCACTTGGGTGATTGCCACATCAGCCTGAATGGGCAACTCACGTCCTGAACGGTCAACCAGCACCGCCAAATGAACCGCTTTGGGACGACCATAGTCAAACAATTCATTGACCACCGCACGTATGGTGCGTCCGGTGAAAAGCACGTCGTCAATCAACCAAATGACAGCGCCTTCCACCTCGAACGGCAGTTTGGTGGCGATGCTTTCTGCCATACCACGCTTGGAAAAATCATCTCTGTGCAAAGAGGAAGACACGATGCCAAAGGGAACTTGTCGCGCTAAGTCACGCTGCAAACGCTCAGCCAACCAAGCACCACCCGAGGTGATGCCGACCAAATGCGCTTCAGGTGCAAGCGTGTCTTGCAAGCTGATAAGCAACTGCTGATACAGCGCTTGGGCATCAAGTGATGAATAGTCAGTGTTCATGAGCTTAGGCTTCGCAGAAATTGATTCAAAATGACACACGCAGACGCTGCATCCACATCTACCGCGCCAAGGCTACGTGCCTCGGTGGTCGAATAACGTTCATCTACCTCAAAGACTGGCAAGTTGTAACGCCCACGCAGTTGCCTTGCAAACTTTTGTGCATGTTTGGTATTTTCATGGGCTGCACCATCGGGGTGGTAAGGCACGCCGACAACCAAAGCGTCAGGTTGCCACTCATCTATATGCTTGGTGATAGATGTCCAGCGTGCTTGGCCCGCTCCAATTACCGTCCCTTGTGGCTTGGCTTGCCCCAGCAGGCGAGACGCATACGCTACGCCGGTTCGTTGTTGTCCAAAATCAAAAGCCAAAAAAGAGTGCAACTCGGTTGCTGCGGTTGGGGACACCGCCAGACTCACGCGTGACCCGCCTGAGGTGAAAGCATCCAAGCTTGTAAACCTAAAAGAGCCAACGCACGGTCATATCGTTGATCGATGGGGGTATCAAAAATCACCTGTGGATCGGCTTGCACTGTGAGCCAGCTGTTTTCACCCAGTTCAGACTCAAGCTGTCCTTGCGCCCATGCAGAGTACCCAAGGGTGATAAGCACACGTCTGGGACCAGCACCCGTAGACAAAGCCTCAAGCACATCTTTGGAAGTGGTCATCTCTAAGCCACCTGGGATAGACAGGGTTGAGGCATAAGCTGCCTCACTGGCTTCAGCAGCTGTCATGGTGTTGGACAGGGGTTCATGCAAAACAAATCCGCGTTCGGTGTGCACAGGACCGCCCTGAAAAACAGGAATTTCAATCAAATCAGAACGACCCAAATTGAGCTCAACCTTTTCGAACAGGTCTTGCATGCGCAGGGTACTGGGTTTGTTGATAATCAAACCCAAAGCACCTCGGTCACTGTGCTCGCACATGTAAACCACGCTGCGGTTGAAAGATTCGTCCATCAAACCGGGCATGGCAATCAAAAAATGGTGCGTCAGGTTGATGGGTTCGAAATCTTGAGTCATTGGATTATTTTAAAGGGTGAAGATGAAGCCAAACTCTAGGGACTTTTTTGACCGATCTCTGGTGTGGTTTAGACGCGATTTACGCGCAGATGACCACACGGCACTGCACCACGCCCTGCTGCGAAGCAAGCAAGTTTTTTGCGTCTTTATTTTTGACACTGCCATTCTTGAAGGTCTTCCAAGCCATGACAGACGGGTGGCATTTATCCATGGCAGTTTGATCGATTTGGACCAGCAACTGCGCATGCTTTCAGGTCAAGAAGACACGGGGCTGATGGTGCGCCAAGGGGACCCGAGGGCCTGTTTGCAACAATTGGTCACCGAACTGGGTATCCAAGCGGTGTTTACCCACCATGATGATGAACCTTATGCATTAAAGCGGGACACCGCAGTCAAAGGTGCGCTTGCCAACCTTGGCGTCTCTTTTGTCAGCTTCAAAGACCATGTGGTGTTTGAACGAAGTGAAATCTTGACCCAAAACGGTCAGCCTTATGGCGTTTTCACCCCTTACAAAAACAACTGGCTGAAGAAAGTCACTGCTGCAGATTTGGCTGAAAAACACGTCAAACCTTCTGCCGGTCAGCTGGCCCCTGTTCCTGCTGCCTTGCGCCGTCCCATGCCTAGCCTAGAGGAAATTGGGTTTGAAGCAGTCGATTTAGCTGCGCTTCACATACAAACTGGTACCAGCGGCGCACAACTTTTACTCAAAGACTTTGTCAAAAGGATCAGCCAGTACCAGCAAACCCGCGATTTCCCCAGTGTGAAAGGCCCGAGCTACCTGAGTGTGCATTTGCGCTTTGGTACGGTGTCCACCAGACGCTTAGCCCGACTCGCTTACCCTTTGGCAATAGAGGGGGATGCAGGTGCGCAAACATGGCTGGGCGAATTGATTTGGCGAGATTTTTACCACCAAATATTGCACCACCATCCACGGGTTGTCAAACAATCATTTAAGCCTGTATACGACTCGATTGAATGGGAAACCGGTAAGGAAGCCAAACAATTGTTTGCAGCATGGTGTGAAGGGCGAACAGGCTATCCACTGGTTGATGCGGCCATGGCGCAAATCAACCAAACCGGCTATATGCATAACCGCTTACGCATGGTGGTGGCCAGTTTCTTGGTGAAAGACTTAGGGATTGATTGGCGCTGGGGCGAACAGTATTTCGCTCAGCAACTGATCGATTTTGATTTGGCTGCCAACAACGGCGGTTGGCAATGGGCCAGTTCCAGTGGTTGCGATGCTCAGCCTTACTTTCGTATCTTCAACCCCATCAGCCAAAGCGAAAAGTTTGATTCGCAGGGAAAATTTATTCGCCGCTACCTACCTCAACTTGCAGCGCTGCCCAACGACGCGATTCACGCACCTTGGTTGGCAAAGCCCTTGGTTTTGGAAGCGGCCAACGTCACATTGGGAAAGACATACCCATTCCCGATCGTGGACCACGCCAAGGCACGCTTGAAAACCTTGATGCGTTACAGCGTGGTGAAAAGCAAGAACGACTGATGTAGCTGGGTGCCTAGATTTGCACCATTTCAAAATCTTCCTTGCGAGCACCACACTCTGGGCAGGTCCAATTCATGGGCACTTGCTCCCAAGGCGTTCCTGCGGCAATGCCCTCTTCAGGCGCTCCAGCAGCTTCGTCGTAAATCCATCCACAAATCAAGCACATCCAAGTCTTGTTCACAGTCATTTCTTTCTGGTTATTAAGTTAAAACCCGCTAGGGCGGTGGCATAGAATGAAACAGATTCTATAGATGGCACATGAACACTCCTACCCCCCTGCCTGATGAAGGCCAATCTGAGGAAATGGCGCACCCTTGCGTGCTGTGTTTCAATGCCAACGATCCCAGCGGCGCAGGCGGTTTAACCGCAGACATCTTGGCGATGTCATCTGTCGGCGCACATGTATTGGCTATCTCCACGGGAAGTTATGTGCGCGATACCGCCGAGGTTTTCGACCATATTGCGATGGATGATGAGGCGGTTGATGAACAAGCCCGCACCATCTTGGAAGATATTGCGGTTCAAGTGATCAAAATAGGGTTTTGTGGCTCCCCTGATGTTCTTTCCACGGTGGCTGAAATTTGCGCTGACTATGCCGATGTACCAGTGGTTGCCTATATGCCCAGTCTGTCGTGGTGGCAAGACGAACCCATAGACGCTTACCAAGACGCTTTCATGGAACTGGTCTTGCCTCAAACAACCGTATTGGTTGGAAACCACAGCACCTTGTGGCGTTGGCTGCTTCCAGAATGGGGCAGCGACCGCAGTCCCACTGCCAGAGATTTGGCCAAAGCCGCGGCCGATAAAGGGGTGCCTTACACGTTTGTCACGGGCATGCCCCAAACGGGTGGTCAACATACTGAAAACGCCTTGGCTACACCTTTGAATGTGATGGTCAGCGAAACCATTGAACGCTTTGATGCAGTCTTCACTGGTGCTGGAGATACCTTGAGTGCAGCTTTGGCGGGCTTGCTGGCCATGGGAGACGATTTGGAAGCTTCTGCTGCAGAGGCCCTTGGTTACCTCGATGGTAGCTTGGACGCCGGTTTTCGCCCCGGCATGGGACACGCCGTTGCTGATCGCCTGTTTTGGGCGCACAGCGTAGACGAAGGTAGCGGGTTTGAAGATGGCGACGATACGGCCGCCACCGCCGACGATTTCTCTTTGCCCGCCCACCAAACACGACATTGATGTTTATTCACTGAAACCATGACTGATTTGAACCAAACCCTCTTTGACCGAGCACGTATTGTCATCCCTGGCGGCGTCAACTCACCCGTGCGTGCCTTTCGCGCCGTGGGCGGCACACCGCGCTTTGTCAAACGCTCCCAAGGCGCTTATTTTTGGGATGCTAACGACAAGCGTTACATCGACTACATCGGTTCTTGGGGCCCGATGATCTTGGGCCATGGCCACCCAGCGGTGGTCGAGGCCGT
Organism: Betaproteobacteria bacterium; assembly: GCA_009927495.1. GTDB lineage: Bacteria > Pseudomonadota > Gammaproteobacteria > Burkholderiales > Burkholderiaceae_C > Limnohabitans. Next base: position 13,433 of record RFMX01000323.1, on the reverse strand, counting down.
GCAAATAGCGGTGATGGAAGGCTTCTCTTACGGCGCCCCAACTGAGCGCGAAATTGAACTCGCGGAAGCCTTGTTGAAACTCATGCCCTCCATGGACATGGTGCGCTTGGTCAGCTCCGGCACCGAGGCCGGCATGAGCGCACTGCGCTTGGCACGCGGAGCCACAGGCCGCAGCAAGTTCATCAAGTTCGAGGGCTGCTACCACGGCCACGCCGATGCATTACTGGTGAAAGCCGGTTCGGGCTTGGCCACCTTTGGCAACCCTACCAGCGCCGGTGTGCCCCCCGAAGTGGTGCAGCACACCTTGGTGCTCGAGTACAACAACATCCCCCAACTGGAAGAAGCCTTTGCCCTGCACGGCAAAGAGTTGGCGTGTTTGATGATCGAGCCCATCGCCGGCAACATGAACTTTGTTCGCGCAAGCGTCCCCTTTATGAAACGCTGCCGTGAGTTGTGCAGCCAGTACGGCGCATTGTTGGTGTTTGACGAGGTGATGACCGGCTGCCGAGTCGCCTTGGGCAGCGCCCAAAGTGTGTATGCCCAATCCATTCCCGGCTTTGAGCCCGATGTCACAGTATTGGGCAAAGTCATTGGTGGCGGCATGCCGCTAGCGGCTTTTGGCGGCAAACGTGCCGTGATGGAACAACTCGCCCCATTGGGTCCTGTCTACCAAGCAGGCACCCTGAGCGGCAACCCTGTGGCAACCGCCTGCGGCTTGGCCACCTTGAAAGAAATTTCCAAACCAGGCTTCTTCGATGCGCTCTCTGCCCGCACCCAAAGTTTGGTCGATGGCCTCAAAGGCGCTGCTGCCAAAGCTGGTGTGCCATTCAGTGCCGATTGCCAAGGTGGCATGTTTGGTTTCTTCCTACTGCCCGAGTTGCCACAAAACTACGCCAAGGTCATGACCAGCGACAGCCCCAAGTTCAACCAACTCTTCCACGGCTTGCTCGACAAAGGCGTTTATATCGCACCTGCGTTGTACGAAGCTGGTTTTGTCAGCGGTGCCCACACTGCTGAGGACATCGCCGCCACGGTGCAAGCGGCGGCTGAGGTGTTTGCCGCTTTATGAATCGATTTCTACCAAAGCAAGCGTATATTGCGCTTTGCCTCACGGCCACGTCAAATATCGCCCAAGCTGGAAGCGATTTATCAGAGGCTTTCGCCAATCCAACTCAACCCAAAGCAGTTTGGCTTAACGCAGGGTTTTATACCTTGCACTTTGATCATGACAAAGGCTTGCGTAACGCCAATCCAGGCCTAGGTCTTGAATGGACCTTGAATGACACCTATGCGCTGACAGTTGGTGGCTTCAAAAACAGCGATCACCAACACTCCAATTACATTGGAATGTATGTCATGCCGTGGCGATGGGAGTCCTTCAAACTGGGGGCGGTGGTGGGTACTTTTGATGGCTATCCGCGAGCAAACCAAGGGGGCTGGTTTCCAGCTTTGGTACCCATGGTGTCATTCGAGGGTGAACGTTGGGGTTTGAACACAGCCATCATCCCTAGCGTAAATGACAAGCTTTACGGTGGCATCAGCTTTCAGCTGAAATACAAAATCTCTCCCTGATGCTATAAAAATCCCCCACTGATCGAAGAGGGTAGAACTAATGAATTGAGAGTGGATGCGTTTGGAGTGCCAGCCATTCAACACAGAGCAGTTGACATTGGATAAAGAATTATTTGTTAATTGAAATGATCTGGGCATGTGTGGCCGTGTCAAACGCCTTGGCCTTCCCAATATAGAAACGATCGATACGCCAGTCTTTCAATACCTCAATCGCTAAATCAAACTCGGCGGTATCTAAGCTGTACAGATCTTTAACAGAGAATTCAATATCAGACTCTAGGGAAAGAATAAGTTTGGAAAACGTTTGACCAACAGCAGAATTTGGGGTTTTTTCTATTAACTTTTTAGCTTGCTTGATGGCACGCATGAACTACTCCTCTAATCAATGGAATAGTACAGTATGCAATACCAATTTTTTATGTCAATAGTGTGACAAATTAATCTGTATCAATGACGAAAGTGACGCACTCCGGTCAATACCATGACCACGCCTCGTTCATCAGCAGCAGAAATGACTTCAGCATCTCGCACAGAACCACCAGGTTGAATTACGCAAACAGCGCCCGCGTCGACCACCACATCCAAGCCATCTCTGAAAGGGAAGAAGGCATCGCTTGCAACAACCGAACCATTGAGAGATAAATTTGCGTGACCTGCCTTGATGCTCGCCATACGCGCGGAGTCTAATCGGCTCATCTGCCCAGCGCCCACACCCAATGTCATGCCACTGCCCACAAAAACAATGGCATTGCTCTTAACAAACTTTGCTACCTTCCAAGCAAACAACATATCGTGCATTTGGGCTGAACTGGGTTGAAGCTTGGTCACGACCTTCATGTCTTCGAATCGAAGCAAATGGTTGTCAGCCGTTTGCATCAGCAAGCCTGAGCCAATGCGTTTGACATCAATAGCATTAAGCCCTTGAGACCAGGCGTCTTCCCCACCTGGGGGCAGCGCGATTTGCAACACCCGAACATTGGCTTTGGTTTGCAGTAATTGCAGCGCTTCACCAGTAAATGAAGGCGCCATCAGGACCTCAACAAACTGTTGCCCCAAAGCTTGCGCCGTTGCCAAATCGACAGAGCAGTTAAATGCAATGATGCCGCCAAATGCAGAAGTAGGATCGGTTTGATGGGCCTTGCGATACGCAGACAATGCATCGTCTGACAGCGCAACACCGCAAGGATTGGCATGTTTGACAATGACACAAGCAGGCGAATCGAAACTCTTGACGCACTCCCATGCGGCGTCTGCGTCTGCAATATTGTTGTAAGACAACGCCTTGCCTTGCAATTGACGTGCAGTGACCAAAGAACCAGGTGCTGGATGCGTGTCACGATAGAAAGCGGCAAGTTGATGGGGGTTTTCACCATAGCGCAGATCTTGCAACTTGATGAAACGACCATTGGCTTGCCCGGGAAACAAACTTCTTTGCTGGGTGGACAAATCCAAGGACGACAAGTAGTCGCTGATCGCACCATCGTATTGGCTGATTTGGTTGAAGGCACTCACTGCCAACTGAAAACGGGTTAACTCACTGAGAACATTTTTTTGTTGTAACTCGTGAAGCACCGCTGAGTATTGCTCAGCGTTGGTCACCACAGCCACATGTTTCCAATTCTTGGCGGCGCTGCGCACCATCGCCGGACCACCAATGTCGATGTTTTCAATGGCCTCTTCCAGGGAGCAGTCAGGGGCTGCCACCGTGGCCTCAAAGGGATAGAGATTGACGACCAATAGATCAATGGTTTCGATGCCGTGGGCTTGCAAGGCTTGCATATGCGATGGCATATCACGACGCGCTAACAATCCGCCATGAACCATGGGGTGCAAGGTTTTGACTCGGCCGTCCAGCATCTCGGGAAAACCTGTCAATTCAGCAACCTCTTGAACCGGTAATCCTTGGGCACTCAGCAGTTGAGCGGTACCGCCTGTGGAGATCAAATGAATACCTAACTGATGCAAAGCTTGGGCGAACTCCACAATTCCAGTCTTATCAGAGACGGAAATCAGCGCTTTCATAGGATTCCTTTTTCTGCTTGCTTCAGTGCAAGGAAGTTCATCACAGTAATTTGTGTTCAGTGAGCTTCTTGCGCAAGGTATTTCGATTCAAACCAAGCCATACCGCTGCGCGGGATTGATTGCCCTCGGCGTGCTTCATAACGACATCCAACAAAGGTTTTTCCATCACCTGAATCATCATTGTGTGCAGCTGATCTGGGTCTTCGCCGCGCAGGTCTTTAAAGTAGACCTCTAAGCTGTGGCGTACCGCTTCTTCTATTTGCTTTTTGCTCATTCTGTAGTCTCCATCTCATTAGCAGATGCCGCATAGGTCAAGCGATCAGCCTGTTGCCCTATTGCATCTAAAAAATCAGCAACTGCCAAGGACTGTTTGTGACAGTCCTCGATTGCATTTAAATGTTGTCGAAATTCTGTCGCACCGGCTAGGCCTTGGACATACCAAGCAATGTGCTTTCTGGCTGTACGCACACCTGTAAAGCTTCCATACAAACTGTAGTGCTCTTCCAAATGGTGCATCAACAAACGCTTAACCTCTGCCACCAAAGGAGGCGCCAACCGCGTGCCATGGGCCAAGAAATGGTGTATTTCGCGAAATAGCCATGGTCGACCTTGCGCTGCACGACCGATCATCACAGCGTCTGCGCCGGTGAGTTGCAAAACCTGTTGGGCTTTTTGCGGTGAATCAATGTCGCCATTGGCGACCACAGGAACAGATACGGCTCGTTTAACTTGCGCAATGGTGTCGTACTCTGCTTGGCCCTTATAGCCTTGGTCACGCGAACGGCCGTGGACGGTGATCATTTGTACGCCTGCTGATTCGGCTTGCTTGGCCAATGAAACTGCATTGCGCTGATCGCAGCGCCAACCGGTGCGCATTTTCAAAGTGACAGGCGCACCAAATGGCAAAGCAGCTTTGACGACTGCTTCAATGAGGGACACCGCCAGAGCTTCGTCTTGCATCAAAGCCGATCCCGCCCATTTCTGACAAACTTTTTTCGCGGGGCAGCCCATATTGATGTCGATGATTTGGGCACCACGTTGTAAGTTGTAAGTTGCAGCCTCAGCCATCATCTCAGCGTCAGTGCCTGCAATTTGTACAGCGATGGGTCCACTTTCACCTGTGTGGTCAAGACGGCGCGAAGTTTTCAAGCTATCGCGAAGGTCTGCACGTGACGTGACCATTTCTGAAACTGCATAAGCGGCACCCAGTTGCTTGACCAAATTGCGGTAAGGCCTGTCTGTCACGCCAGCCATAGGGGCTGCAAAAACAGAGTGGGGTAATTCGTAGTGGCCTATACGCATAAGTTGGATGATGAATCTGAGTGCTTAAAAACGAGGCACGATTCTAGCGGCGCTTCTACAAATGAAGCTCACGTTTACACTGAGAAAATATGGAATATTTTTTTCAAAACCTATTGACAAATGCGGCTACACCCGAAATGGGATTGGTCATTTTGTTTGTTTGTGCCATCTTGGCCGCTACCTTGCTGCCTTTGGGCTCTGAACCAGTGTTGTTGGCCTTGCTTGCGTTTTATCCCGATTTGCTTTGGCCCTCACTGCTGATTGCCACCTTGGGCAATACCTTGGGTGGCGCCATAGGTTGGTGGATGGGCTTTGGTGCAGAACGGTGGATGGCGAAATATTTGCACCAAGAACATGTGAGCGTTCATATGCGCGCTTTAACTTGGCTAGAACGCATTGGCCCCCCAGCCTGTTTGGGAGCTTGGCTACCCATCATTGGTGACCCATTGTGTGTGGTGGCCGGTTATTTGCGACTGCCTTTGATACCTTGCGTGGTTTACATGGCAATAGGCAAAGGCTTGCGCTATTTGCTACTGATTTATGGGTGGCAATTTTTACTGCCGTTTATTCATGCCTAGGGACACACAGTGGTTCAAGAACTGAACAAAAAGTTCATCACATCGCCGTCTTTGACCACGTACTCTTTGCCCTCGGCGCGCATCTTGCCCGCATCTTTCGCGCCTTGTTCGCCTTTGAAATGGATGAAGTCGTCAAAAGCAATGGTTTGGGCGCGGATATAGCCCTTCTCAAAGTCGGTGTGGATCACCCCTGCGGCCTGCGGACCGGTGTCGCCCACGCGGATGGTCCAAGCCCTCACCTCTTTCACCCCCGCAGTGAAATAGGTTTGCAGCCCCAGCAAGGTGTAGGCCGAGCGGATCAAGCGGTTCAAGCCCGGTTCGGTTTGACCGAGTTCAGCCAAAAACATATCGCGGTCTTCGTCGCTCATCTCGCTCATCTCGGCTTCGAGCTTGGCGCAAATGGCCACCACGGGTGCGTTTTGCGATTTGGCGTAGGCGGTCAAGCGGTCGAGCAAAGGGTTGTTCTCGAAGCCGTCCTCTGAGACATTGGCCACAAACATCGCTGGCTTGGCGGTGATCAAGAAAAACTGTTTGAGGAGAGGCTTTTCTTCTTTGCTGAAGTCAATGGTACGCACCGGTTTGGTGTCGTTCAAAGCGAGTTGGCATTTCTCCAATATGGCCACCAATTTGGCGGCCTCTTTGTCGCCCGAACGCGCGGTTTTTTGCACGCGGTGCAAGGCTTTTTCCACACTGTTCAAATCGGCTAAGCACAACTCGGTTTGGATCACTTCGATGTCCGAGATGGGGTCGACCTTGCCAGCGACGTGGATCACGTTGTCGTCTTCAAAGCAGCGCACCACATTGACGATGGCGTCGGTCTCGCGGATGTGGGCCAAAAACTGGTTGCCCAAGCCCTCGCCGGTGCTGGCGCCAGCCACCAAGCCAGCGATGTCAACAAACTCCACGATGGCGGGCACGATGCGTTCGGGCTTCACAATGGTGGAGAGTTGGGCCAAGCGCAGATCGGGGACTTCGACCACACCGACATTGGGCTCGATGGTGCAAAACGGGTAGTTTTCAGCCGCGATACCGGCCTTGGTCAGGGCATTGAAGAGGGTGGACTTGCCCACATTGGGCAGGCCGACGATGCCGCATTTCAAACTCATGAGAATCTTTCAATCTATACCGAATGGTAGGGTTACGCAATCAAGCCAAATTCTACGTGCAGGCAACTTCTACAATGACAACCATGACGACAACTTACGATGTATGCATCCGTGGCAATGGTATTGTGGGCAGCACCTTGGCGCTGTTATTGGCACGTCAACGTCTTCGGATCGCGCTTGTCGGTACCCCAACACAGGCTATTGACATGAGAGCTTTCGCACTCAATTCAAGCTCGCAAGAGCTGCTGACAGGTTTAAGGTGCTGGCCGGGTGCCGAGTCCGCAACCCCCGTGACAGGCATGGAAATTTGGGGCGATCAGACTGGCAAGCTGAGTTTTGATGCGCCCTTTGGGGAATACCTTAACCATATCGTGGATGTGCAAGCACTTGAGGGCTTGCTGCATGAAGCCGTTGGGTTTCAGCACAGCATAGAACGAGTGGAAAACAATGTATCAGCGCCACTGACCATTGTGTGCGAGGGGAAAAACAGTTTGACACGCAAAGAGCTTGGCATTGACTTCCAAGCTTTGCCTTATTCCCAACATGCTTTGGCTACTCGCGTACGTTGCGCCTCACCGCACAATCAGCGGGCCTTGCAATGGTTTAGCCAAGATGCAGCAGGTTTGTCCGTGCTAGCCCTGTTGCCCTTGGGCGGAGCTCACAGCAATGAAGCAGCAGTGGTCTGGTCCATGCCTAGCGAACGCGCCCACTCCCAATATGAAGCAACAGATGATGCGCTTTCGTTGGCGTTAACAAATGCCAGTCAATACGCTTTGGGAAATTTACAAGTGATCAGCACCAAAGGCATATGGCCTTTGCAGGCCGCACAGGCAACCCAATGGAGCGGATCGTTCGAAAATGGCAACAGCTGGGTGCTAGCAGGAGATGCTGCTCACACAGTCCATCCACTGGCAGGCATGGGTTTGAATTTAGGCTTGGCTGATGCTGATGCCCTTGCTAAAGTTCTGTCGCTTCGGGAAGGTAAAGAATATTGGCGCAGTGTGGGTGACACATTTTTACTGCGGCGTTATGAACGAGAACGCAAATCAGGTTTGTTACCAACTTGGCTTGCCTGCGATGGCTTACAACGCTTGTTTTCACATCCACACACACTTGCACAATCAATGCGTAACTGGGGCATGAGTCAATTTGACCAACTGTCGCATCTGAAGCAATGGACCATGCATCAAGCGATGCACCCCTCAATTTAATGAAAACTCTTATGCTTACTTTTTTCAAGTTTCTCTTGGTATTCATGAATGGCCTGTTGTTGCAAACCGTTTTTGCCCAAGGCGAAGAAGCGTTCATTCGCAAGACGCTTAAAGAGCGCATGCCACATATTCATCCCATTGACGAAATCAAACGCACCCCTATGCCAGGTTTGTTCGAGTTACGGGTAGATGGATCAGAAATCTATTACACAGATGCATCTGCCAACTTTTTGATACAAGGACACCTCATTGATACCAAAAATCAGCGAGATCTCACTGAAGAGCGTCTACAAAAAATCATGGCAGTTGACTTCAAATCTTTGCCCTTCAAAGATGCCATCGTTATCGTGCGTGGCAAAGGCGAGCGCAAGATGGCGATTTTTGAAGACCCTAACTGTGGGTATTGCAAGCGATTCGAGCGCGAACTGCAAAACATTGACAACGTAACTGTTTACCTGTTTTTGTATCCCATCCTAGGCAAAGATTCGGTTGATAAATCCAAAGCTATTTGGTGCTCCAAAGACCAGTCCAAAGCTTGGCAAGATTTGATGCTCAGAGACCAAGCACCCAACCCAACGGGCTGCGATACAGCAGCGCTTAAACGCAATGTTGATTTCGGCCAAAAACAAAGGATCAATGGCACACCCACCACCATCTTCGCTGATGGATCGCGTATTTCGGGGGCTGTAGAAATGGCCCAAATAGAAAAATTGCTTTCTCCTGCTAAGCCTTAACACACTGAACTCATGTCATCCAAAGGCACACACCAACGTGGCATTCATTACCAAGTCAACATTGAAAATGCACATGCGCATCTTTGGCGTGTTGTTGTGTTTGTTCTGCATCCACGCTCAAAGCAAAAATTTCAACTCCCTGTTTGGATTCCAGGAAGTTACTTGGTCAGAGAGTTCTCTAAACAACTCAGTGGGCTTGAAGCCACCCAAGATGGCAAACCTCTCAGTGTCAAACAATTGGATAAATGCACATGGATCAGTGAGTCAAAAAACAACAAGCCTTTGCAATTGCAGTACCTTGTCCATGCCCATGACCATTCGGTTCGTACCGCTTGGCTAGATGCACACAGAGGTTTTTTCAACGGCACCAGTATGTTTGTTCAGGTGCTGGGGCAAACTCAAGACCCCATCAGCTTAGAGTTGATGCCTCCAAAACATACCAGCGAGTGGCAAGTAGCCACGTCGCTGAACTCTGTTCGAGTCAATAGCGCAGGTTTTGGCACATACCATGCCCAAAACTATGACGAACTTGCAGACAGCCCTTTTGAGCTTTCTGATTTCTCTCGCACAGACTTTGCTGTTCAAAAGACAAAACACCAGATTGTGGTCACGGGTGCTGCCCCATCATTTGACGCGCAACGTCTGAACAAAGATGTGGAGCGTATTTGCAAAACCATTGTGCACTTTTGGCACAGATCGGCAACGCCACCATTTCCGAACTATGTTTTTTTATTGAATGCTGTCGCTGACGGTTACGGCGGACTCGAGCACAGAAACAGCACAGCTCTACTTTGCAGGCGCAAAGACTTACCAAAACACACCGACAAGCACCCCAGCGACGACTACATTGGCTTACTGGGTCTTTTCAGTCACGAGTACTTTCATGCTTGGAATGTCAAACGACTCAGGCCGTCAAATTACCTGAGCTACAACTACCAAAGCGAGCAGTACACAGACATGCTTTGGTTTTTTGAGGGCTTTACCGATTACTTCGACAACTTGATGCTTTGCCGTGCGGAGTTAATTTCGCCAGCGCTTTATCTGAAGTTGCTCACTCAATCTGTCCAACAGTACTTGCAAACACCCGGTAGGCATGCCCAGTCAGTCGCAGCGGCAAGCATGGAAGCGTGGACCAAGTATTACCGGCCTGATAGCAATACGCCCAATATCACCGTGAGCTACTACACCAAGGGCTCACTCATCGCACTTTGCTTAGACCTTTCATTGCGGCAAATGGGGCATAGCCTAGATGCTGTGATGCGAGAGCTTTGGCAACAAAGCCAGGGTGGCCCCATCTCAGAAGACGATTTACTTCAAGCCCTTCATTCCATCAGCGGTAAGTCGTGGCGTAAAACCTTGCATTCATGGGTACATACGGTTGAAGAACTTCCCTTGGCTGAGGCTTTAGCTCAACAAGGTGTCGGCATTCAGTATGAAGCATCCCCCTTGGCACAACAAATTGGCATACGCGTCAAGGAAGACCATAGCGTGCATATCCAAACCGTCTTGCGTGGCAGTGCTGCCGAGCTTGCTGGTTTTTCTTCAGGCGACGAGTGGCTTGGCATAGAGACTGGCCGCGGTAAAACCCTGCAGTCTTGGCGCTTGCAGCGTCTGGATCAATTGCAGCTCTTGCTAGGCAAGGCCAAGGAGTGCAAAGCTTTGGTAGCACGAGATGGTTTATTGCTTCGATTGAATTTTGTCCTGCCCACCACCGACCCTGCGCCTTTGTGGCGGCTGCAGATTGCGGACCCAGTCAAGGTAGGGAGTTGGCTCAGTGACACTCAGCAAAACTGAGTTCATTTCAACGCTGATCTATCACTCTCTTGGCTTTGCCCATACTTCGCTCAATACCACCTTCAACACATAACTCCACCTTCAAGCTTGTACCTATATATGCCTTGGCTTCATGCTCTAGGTTGACAGCAGCCTGCCTGGCCTCAGATGAGTCACAAGACAAACCTGTGCGGGTTTCTACTTTGACAGTCAACGTATCTAATGGCCCCTCTTTTTGCAAGATGCACTGGTAATGCGCACTCAAGGCCGATTGCCGCAGGATAAGTTCTTCAATTTGGGTGGGGAAAACATTCACGCCCCTGACAATCATCATGTCATCACTGCGCCCTGTGATTTTTTCCATTCGCCGCATGGTGCGAGCGGTTCCAGGCAGCAAGCGTGTTAAATCGCGGGTGCGGTACCTGATGATGGGCAAGGCTTCTTTGGTCAAGCTGGTAAACACAAGCTCGCCCAGTTCCCCATCAGGCAACACCTCTCCCGTTTCGGGATCAATGATTTCAGGGTAAAAATGGTCTTCCCAAATGGTAGGTCCGTCCTTGGTTTCTGCGCACTCACTCGCCACACCCGGCCCAATGACCTCTGAGAGGCCATAAATGTCCACCGCGTCAATGCCCATGCGCTTCTCAATGGCCAAGCGCATATCGTTGGTCCAAGGCTCAGCACCAAAAATGCCGATTCGTAAACTGCTTTTAATGGGATTCAAACCTTGGCGCTCAAATTCATCAGCCAAAGCCAACATATAGCTGGGCGTGACCATGATGATGTCAGGCGCAAAGTCTTTCAAAAGCTGCACCTGTCTTTCGGTTTGCCCTCCGCCAAAGGGAATCACCGTTAAGCCTAAATGCTCTGCACCATAGTGCGCACCCAAGCCACCTGTGAACAAGCCATAGCCGTAGCTGATGTGTACTTTGTCGCCTGGCCTGGCACCCGCAGCCCGAATACTGCGCGCAACACACTCGGCCCACATGTGCACATCATTCGCGGTATAGCCCACCACGGTTGGCTTACCCGTTGTACCGCTGGAGGCATGAATTCGCACCACTTGTGACTGTGGCACCGCAAACATCCCAAAGGGGTAACTGTCGCGTAAATCTGATTTTGCAGTAAAAGGAAATTTGCTTAAATCGGCCAAGCTTTTGCATTCATCCGGATGAATGCCAGCAGCATCGAACTTTGCGCGGTACACAGGTGAATAGGTATACGCATGATGCAAAGTGGCTTTCAAGCGCTTGAGTTGCAAACTGCGAAGCTCGTCGATACTGGCTTTTTCAATAGGGTCAAGCGGGAAATGTGTTGGACTCATACAGGTACCACTGTTCCTTGAATTTGTGCACTTTTACCTCTGAAAAGCGCCACAACTTCTTCTTTCTGATTACGCACGATCATGTCGTAAACACCATGCCGACCGCTCAAAACCTGCTCTTCTCCATCGCACACCAACACATCGTCTAGGTGGGCCGGTTTTAAAAACTCAATCGATGCAGCGGCAGCAACCGCGACTTTGTTATGGCTGTTACAGGCAAACGCGAAAGTGGAATCAGCCAAAGTAAAAATAAATCCCCCATGGCAAATTTGATGTCCATTCAAATGCATGGGGGTGACGCGCATTTGCATCCGTGCTTGCCCAGGTTTGCAAAAAACCAATTCCATACCCATGGTCTGGCGTGAAGCCACATCGGCAGAAAACATGGACTCACCGACTTGATGCGCCAAGTCCACAGCAGATGTGAATTCCGACATGCTCAGTGCCCTGTGAATTGGGGAGGACGTTTTTGCAAGAAGGCAGAGACACCTTCTATGTAGTCATGCGTTTGACCAAGCGCAGATTGCGTATCACGCTCAACATCAAGTTGTTGGTTCAAGTTTCTGTTGCCTGCTTCACGCAACAGGGCTCGTGTGGCAATCAAAGCTTGGGTTGGCATCGCAGCCAAGCGTTGCGCCATTTGAGAAGAGGCCTCTAAGCAGTCCTCGGCCACATCCCAAATCAATCCCCACTCCTTGGCTTGTGGAGCCATCAATTTGTCACCGGTCATGGCCAATGCCATGGCCCGAGACAAGCCTAAACGCTCCACCAAGAACCAACTGCTGCCTGCGTCTGGAATCAAGCCAATTTTGCTAAATGCTTGGATAAAAGATGCAGTAGGAGCCGCAATGGCAATGTCGCAAGCCATCACAAAAGAGGCGCCTGCTCCAGCCGCCACGCCATTGACGGCAGCTACTGTGGGCATACGTAAGTTCTGTAGACGTCTGGTGGTTGGATTGAAAGCTTGGTCAATCACGGGGCCTGGGTCCGCACGTGCTATCAAGTTGGGGCCTTCGGCAAAATCAAATTCAGATAAATCGGCCCCAGCGCAGAACCCCCGCCCAGCACCGGTGATCACCATGGCTCGAATCAGTGGGTTGGCCTCTGCCGCGTCAAAGGCCTCCCACAAATGGCGGTGCATTTCGCGTGTAAAGCTGTTCAATGCTTGCGGACGGTTGAGTGTGAGCCACGCTACTGCGCCTCGCTCTTCGTAACTAACGGTCTTTTCATTCATATCGGTCTCCTTAGGGGATAATTTATCACCTGCCCAAGCCCGCTCAGGCTTGAGGGCTCAATTGAATGTGATAGCCAAGATTTGGAGACAAGCATGAGTTACCAATTGATTCAAGTTCGCACCGAGGCCGATAAGGTGGGCATCATCACCCTCAATCGTCCCAAGCAATTGAATGCTCTCAACAGCGAACTCATGGTTGAGATGGGCACTGCTCTGAAGTTATTTGATGCAGACCCCCATATTGGTTGCATCATTTTGACCGGCAATGAAAAAGCCTTTGCCGCGGGTGCAGATATTGGTGCAATGGCCACCTACAGCTATGCCGACGTTTACAAAAGCGACTACATCACACGTGATTGGGAAACGCTGCGCAGTATTCGCAAGCCCATCATTGCAGCAGTTTCCGGTTTTGCGCTAGGTGGCGGGTGTGAAGTAGCCATGATGTGCGACATCATCATCGCGGCTGATAACGCTCGGTTCGGTCAACCTGAAATCAAGCTTGGCATCATCCCTGGTGCAGGAGGCACTCAACGTTTACCCCGTGCTATTGGCAAAGCCAAGGCCATGGACTTGGCCC
>RFMX01000196.1 GCA_009927495.1 Betaproteobacteria bacterium | reverse complement strand
GGTGTCAGCCGCGCTGACGCGTCCATCCCCTACACCTTGAGCATGTTGGGCTTTGGCATAGGCGGCATGTGGATGGGCCGCTGGGCCGATCGCTTTGGCATTGCACGAGTATTGGGCGTGGGTGCGGTGGGTGTGGCAGCGGGCTTTGTGTTGGCCGGTATGTCTGGCGGCATTGTCGGCTTTGCCTTGGCGCAAGGTTTGCTGGGTTTGCTGGGCATTGCTTCTACCTTTGCGCCTTTGCTGGCAGACACCGCGCAATGGTGGAACAAACGCCGTGGCATTGCTGTCGCAGTGTGCGCCAGTGGCAACTATTTGGCAGGCACTGTGTGGCCGCCCATTGCCCAATGGGGTGTCACCCAAGTGGGTTGGCGCACCACCTACATCTGCATAGGATTGTTTTGCGGCATTGGCATGGCCTTGCTGGCCTTGCGCATGCGAACCCAAGCACCGGTGCAAGCCGCTGCAACGGTGAATAAACACGGGGTGGTGGCATCTGACCGTCCTTTTGGTTTGTCGGTCACCCAAGCGCAGTGGTTGTTGAGTGTGGCGGGTGTGGGTTGTTGCGTGGCCATGGCCATGCCGCAAGTGCATATCGTGGCCTATTGCAGCGACCTCGGGTTTGGCGCTGCACGCGGCGCTGAAATGTTGTCACTGATGCTGGCCTGCGGCATCGTCAGCCGTTTGATCTCGGGGGCGATTTGCGACCGCATAGGCGGCATTCGCACCCTGCTGCTGGGCTCGGCCTTACAAGGCATTGCGCTGATGATGTTCTTGCCCTTTGATGGTTTGGTGCCGCTGTATGTGGTGTCGGCCATGTTTGGTTTGTTTCAAGGTGGCATCGTGCCGTCTTACGCCATCATCGTGCGTGAGCATTTCCCCGCCAAAGAGGCAGGCGCACGCACCGGCACCATCATCATGGCGACCTTGATCGGCATGGCGTTGGGCGGCTGGTTGTCCGGCAAGATTTTTGATGTCACCGGCTCATACCACGCGGCTTTCATCAACGGCATTGCATGGAACGCGCTGAACTTTGGCATCGTGTGGTGGCTTTACAAGCGCTACCAAGCGCATCAAGGTTTGCAGGCGGTGAACACATAACGGTTGAGGCTAAAGAAATAACCACCCGCCTCTTCCATGCTGCTGACATCGGCTTGCCAATCTGCCACCAGCTGCGTTCCGTACTCGGGCAAACCACCAACAAATGACGCGATAAAGCCCATCATGCCGCCGCTGAAGGTGTCGGGACTGAATGCCAAGTTGATCAAGGGAATGGTGTTGACCTCAACTTTGGCAAAACCCGCTCGCTGCAAGCGCTGCACCAAGCTGCGGGGTAATTGGGGATGCGGGATATGTTGGCTCCATCCCTGCATCACGCGGCGCATACGGATTTCGTCTCGACAAGCCCAGACACACGACTCCCAGTCAGTATCAACCAGCAAGACCTGAGCGCCGCTTTGCATCACCCGCGCCAACTCGGTGAATGCCGCGTCCAAGTCAGCCACGTATTCATAGACTTGCGTGGCCAGAGCAACCTCAAACGCACCATCCGCAAAAGGCAGTTGCAACACATCAGCTTGGTGAAACGCCACCTGCTTGGCATGTTCACAGCGACGTGCCGCCAACTGCAACATGGGCGGGGCGATATCAATGGCATCAACACGCCCCTTGTCACCCACCACTTGCGCCAACGCCAAAGAAGTCAGGCCTGGGCCGCAGCCGATATCCAAGGCCTGCATGCCGGGCTTGACTTGCAGCAATTGAAAAATCTGCTCGCGTTGCTGCACCACATCGGGGGTGAGGTAGATTTTTTCCAACCGCTGGGCACCAGCTTGGTCAAATTGCGCCAAGGTACTGTCTTTGTCACTCATGCATTGCTCTCCAAATATCGTCTTCACGTCGTGCGTTAGTGCGGCAGATCTTAGCCCTAGCACCTGCAATGCAGAGGTATGCTTTGCAGCCATGAGCCTGTCCTCCGTCAAAGCCTTTTTCGCCGACCTGCAACTCGACATCCCCATCTTGGAAACCGAGGCCAACACGGCCACCGTGGCGCTGGCTGCCCAAGCGCATGGGGTGGAGCCTGGTCGCATTGCCAAAACCTTGGCGTTCAAGCTCGCCGATGACCGCGCTGTTCTGCTGGTGGCACGGGGCGATGCACGGATTGACAACGGCAAGTTCAAAGCAGTTTTGGGCAAAGGCAAGATGCTGTCCACCGATGTGGTGGCCGAGATCACCGGCCATCCCGTGGGCGGTGTCTGCCCGTTTGGTTTGGCGCAGCCACTGCCTATTTATTTGGACGTTTCTTTGAAAGCCTTTGACGAAGTGCTGCCCGCCGCAGGCTCGGTCAACAGCGCGGTGCGCCTATCGGTGGATCTGTTGGCTGAAGTGACCCATGGGCAGTGGGTGGATGTGTGTCAGCTTCAATAGCCTTATTTCAAACGTATCTCAACCGTTTTGCCCACCGCCCTGGCCGCCTTGATCAAAGTGTCGAGTTGAATCGACAAATTGTCAGGATCCAGTACACGGTCCAGCTGGGAACGACTCGTCACCATACGCTGCGCCATGAGCACCTTGCTTAAATTGCCGCTTTGCATCGCGTCGCTCAGTTGCTCTGCCAATGCACGCTTCAATGCACGGGCTTGCACTTCATCGAAGACGCCTTCTTCAATCAAGTAATTGTCAAAGTTGGTCCCAGAATGTTTATTGACCTTGTTCATGTTTCCATTCCTTCCATCGCTTGATGGCCAATTCCAAATCTGAATGAGGTGTTTGTTGAGTTTTTTTGACAAATCCATGCAGCAAAATCATTTGAGATCGACTCACTGCAAACAAGACTCGAGCGATTCGATTTCCAATTTTGCTGCGAACTTTCCAAACAGACTCCCTCAAGTGATCCACACGAGGCTTTCCCAGTGGCCACTTATATTGAACATAGGCAATATCTTCACCGATGGTTTTTCTGTCTGCCGAATCCAAGGATTTCAGCCACTCTCGAACTGGCTCATGCCCATTGCCTGAGCAGTAAAAAATAGCTGGTAATTTTCTGATGGGCTTCATTGGCAGTGTACCTTATAAAGTACTTTCTTAAATGCCAATCACCTCACACACTGAACCTCATTGGCAAAGACAGCATAGAAATCTGCTCGCCAAACGTCTACCAAGAATACGCGCATCAAGGTGTGCGCCATACACACCAAGGCCTTCCTGCTCAATAAGTTTCTAACTGCAACCTGCCCTCTTGCTTCAAAGTCGCCGCCACAGACGCCCAGTCCATACCGGCACCCACAGCGATGTCTTGCAAAGCCTGCAACACACCCTCTTCCATGGCCTTCAAACCGCAGACATAAAAATGGGTTTGCGGGTCTTTCAGCAGCTCGACCAAGGACGCTGAGGCGTCGCGCATCGCGTCTTGTACATAGCGTTTGGGTTGGCCGGGTGTGCGTGAATACGCGAAGTGGATGTCGATGAAGTCTTTGGGCAGTTTTTGCAGCGGCCCAAAGTAAGGCAACTCTTGCTGGGTGCGTGCGCCAAAAAAC
>RFMX01000330.1 GCA_009927495.1 Betaproteobacteria bacterium | reverse complement strand
GCGTGGTTGTCCAAAGGGTGACGGGGGAGCATGCAAGACGTCCTTATGATCAGCGCAATGTACCAAGTCCAACGCCCCTCGCGCAGCAGCTTTGTCCCGCTGCGCCACCTGAGTTACCACGTCCGCGAATGGGGAACGCCCCAAACTGGTGTTTTGCCACTTTTCATGGTGCATGGCTGGATGGATGTCAGCGCCTCGTTCCAGTTCGTCATCGATGCGCTGAAAGACGACCGCCACATCATCTCGCCAGACTGGCGCGGCTATGGCCTGACCCACCCCGGCGAGGTAGACAACTTTTGGTTCCCCGACTACTTGGCCGACCTCGACGCCTTGATCGACCACTTTCAGCCCGAGGGGCCGATCGACCTGCTGGGTCACAGCATGGGCGGCAATGTGGTCATGCAATACGCAGGCATCCGCCCCACCCGCATTCGCCGCCTCATCAATTTGGAAGGTTTTGGACTGGCCGCCACCAAACCCGAGCAAGCCCCCACCCGCTACGCCCAATGGATGGACGAGATGAAGGCCTTGCGCCAAGGCGAAAAGTCCTTGCGCACCTACCCCAGTGCCAGCGCGGTGGCGCAACGCCTGATGAAAACCAACCCGCGTTTGCCCACCGACAAAGCCGAGTGGTTGGCGCAGCATTGGGCCCAAGCCAACGCCCAAGGCGAGTGGGAAATTTTGGGTCACGCCGCCCACAAAGTGACCAACGCCAATTTGTTCCATGTGGACGAAATTTTGGCCATGTACCAGCGCATCACCGCACCCGTGCTGAATGTGGAAGCCAGCGACAACAGCATGGACCAATGGTGGAAGGGCCGCTACACCTTGGCCGAGTACCACGAACGCTTGAAGTCGGTGCGAGATGTCCACAGCGTGGTCATCCAAGACGCCGGTCACATGATGCACCACGACCGCCCCCTTGAACTGGCGCAACACATCGAAGCGTTTTTGAACCAGCCATGACCCAGGTCGATGTGCTGATCATCGGCGCGGGGGCCGCAGGGCTGTTTTGCGCGGGGGTGGCGGCGCAACAGGGCTTGCAGGTGCTGGTGCTGGACCACAGCGACAAGGTGGCCGAAAAAATCCGCATCTCGGGTGGCGGGCGCTCCAACTTCACCAACAAAGACATAGCCCCACGCTCGCCGCACAAGCATTTTTTGGGCGAGAACCCACAATTTGCCCGCAGCGCCTTGAGCCGCTACACCGCCGCCGACTTCGTGGGTTTGGTGCAATCACATGGCATCGCTTTCCATGAAAAACACAAAGGCCAGTTGTTTTGCGACCGCAGCGCCCAAGACCTGATCGACATGCTGCTGCGCGAATGCGAGGCAGGTGCCATGGGCGGCGCGGTCACCCGCTGGCAACCTTGCAGCCTGCAAAGCCTGCAGTTCAGCGACACAAGCAGCTACGCCTACACCGCCCAAACCAGCCAAGGCGAGGTGCAGGCCAAAACGGTGGTGGTGGCCTCAGGTGGTTTGTCCATCCCGAAAATTGGCGCCACCGACCTGGGCTACCGACTGGCCAAGCAGTTTGGTTTGAAAGTGGTCACACCACGCCCAGCTTTGGTGCCGCTCACCTTCCACCCCGCCGATTGGCAGCCCTTTGCGGCCTTGGCGGGCTTGTCCTTGCCGGTTGACATCAGCACCGGCGCAGGCAAGCAGCGCCCTTTGTTTGAAGAAGATCTGCTGTTCACCCACAGAGGCTTATCTGGGCCTGCGGTGCTGCAAATTTCCAGCTATTGGCAGGCGGGCAGCCCGATTCAGCTGAATTTGGCCCCCCAAACCGACCTTGCCGAGGTGTTGCTTGAAGCCAAGCAATCCTCCAAAAAACAGCTGGCCAATGCACTGGCGGCTTGGCTGCCCTCGCGTTTGGCCGATACATGGACGGCGCACAACAGCGCCTGGCAGCGCAGCCTGCCCGACACCCCTGACAAGGCTTTGCACCAGTTAGCACTGGCGCTGAGCCAGTGGAGCCTCACCCCTTCTGGCACCGAAGGCTATGCCAAAGCCGAGGTCACCGCGGGTGGCGTGGACACCGCCGAGCTGTCCCAGCAAACCATGGAGTCGCGACAGCCAGGCCTGTATTTCATTGGCGAAGTGGTCGACATCACCGGCTGGCTGGGCGGCTACAACTTCCAATGGGCATGGTCTAGCGGCTTTGCTTGCGCCAAAGCCTTGGCGGATCGACTGAAACCGATATAATGATGAACTTTTTGGCTCAAGCCCCAACAGCCCTATCCAAGTTGGGAAACCACCGCTTACCCAGATTTTGAAGTCCGATCTTCTTCAAACGCTGGGCGCACATTTTGAAAATTGTTGTCAATGACCACCATCCGTGTAAAAGAAAACGAACCCTTTGACGTCGCTTTACGTCGCTTCAAGCGAACCATCGAAAAACTGGGCTTGCTCACCGACTTGCGTGCCCGCGAGTTTTACGAAAAGCCCACCGCCGAGCGCAAGCGCAAAAAAGCCGCTGCCGTGAAACGCCACTACAAGCGCGTTCGCAGCATGCAGTTGCCCAAGAAACTGTACTGATCTCGGTTTGCCTTTGCGCAAGACCAGGCTCGCCGGCTTGAACCGCGCGGGCCTTTTTTTCGCCTGACCTTCTAGAAAGCCGCCATGAGCCTCAAAGCCCAAATCACCGAAGACATGAAAACCGCCATGCGAGCCAAAGACAGCGTTCGTTTGGGCACCATTCGCCTGCTGCAAGCGGCGATGAAGCAAAAAGAGGTGGATGAGCGCATTGAACTCGATGACGTGGCGGTCATTGCCATCCTCGACAAACTCATCAAACAACGCAAAGACTCTATCACCGCCTACCAAAGCGCCCAGCGCCAAGACTTGGCCGATGTGGAAATCGCCGAAATGGCAGTCCTCGAGGTGTATTTGCCCAAGCGCTTAAGCGCCGAAGAAATCCAAGCCGAAGTGGCCGCCATCGTGGCCGAAGTGGGTGCCAAAGGTGCTGGCGACATGGGCAAGGTCATGGGCGCGGTGAAAACCCGTCTGGCGGGCAAAGCCGACATGGGTTTGGTGAGCGCTGCTGTGAAAGCCGCGCTGGCTGGCTAAGCGTTTGCTCTATAGTCGCAGGCCATGAACGAATCGGAAGTTTTTTTGCGCATAGAGGGTCTGACCAAACGCTTTGGTTACACCTTGGCTGTGGACAACATCGACCTGAGCATCCACCGCGGGGAAATTTTTGCCTTGCTAGGGGCCTCGGGTTGCGGTAAATCCACGCTGCTGCGCATGTTGGCGGGTTTTGAAACGCCCACCGCAGGACGGGTCTGGCTGGCAGACCAAGATGTCACCGACCTGCCCCCGTATGAGCGGCCCATGAACATGATGTTCCAGTCCTATGCGCTGTTTCCCCATATGAATGTGTGGGACAACGTGGCGTTTGGGCTACGCCGTGACGGTGTTCCCAAGGACGAGCTAAACCAGCGGGTGGAAGACATGCTGCAACTGGTGCAATTGCAGAAATTTGCCCAGCGCAGCCCGCACCAACTCTCTGGCGGCCAGCAACAACGCGTGGCCTTGGCGCGCAGTTTGGCCAAACGCCCGCAACTCCTCATGTTGGACGAACCATTGGGCGCTTTGGACAAAAAACTGCGTGAACAAACCCAGGTGGAGTTGGTCAACATCATCAAACAAGTGGGCGTGACCTGTGTATTGGTGACCCACGACCAAGACGAGGCCATGACCATGGCCGACCGCATCGCCGTCATGAGCGAGGGCAGTTTGCTGCAAGTAGGCACGCCCAACGAGGTCTACGAAAGCCCGAATTGCCGCTTTGTGGCCGACTTTGTGGGTAATGTGAACCTGTTTGATGGCGAGGTCACCGAATACGAAGCAGACCACGTCGTCATCAGCAGCGCCAGCGGCGATTTCTATGTCAGCCATGGCATCAGCGGTAACTTAGGCATGCAAGTCAGCATCGCCCTGCGCCCCGAAAAAGTGGTGTTAAGCCTTGAAGACCCTCAGAAGAAAAACAACGCCATGGCTTGCGTCTTGGAAGATTGGTCTTACTTTGGCAGCCACACCAGTTACAGCTTGCGCATCGAAGGTAACCAACGGCTGAAAGTGTCGGTCACCAACACCGACCGCGATCAAGACCATGAAAACCTGGAAGAGGGCCAACGCCTTTGGGCCCATTGGGAAGACAACGCCTTGGTGGTCTTAACGCAATAATTAAGCCCTGAAAGCGGGTTTTAAGCGCCAGCCACTTTCATGCGGTTGATTAGCACCGAGCCAACCGTCTTGCCGCCATAGGTGTAGGCGTCGCTGCCTACCGCTTCAATGCCCAGCAACATGTCTTTCAAATTACCCGCGATGGTGATTTCTTGCACAGGGTAGGCAATATGGCCGTTTTCCACCCAAAAACCGCTGGCACCGCGAGAGTAATCGCCGGTCACGTAGTTGATGCCCTGCCCCATGAGTTCAATCACAAACAAACCTGTGCCGAGTTTGCGCAGCATGGCGTCCAGGTCGTCGCTGGAGCGGGTGAGGCTAGAAGTCATCACCAAATTGTGCGAGCCACCCGCATTGCCCGTGGTTTGCATGCCCAGTTTTCTCGCCGAGTAGCTGGAGAGGAAATAGCCTTCCACCTGACCGTTGCGCAAGACCTGCCGCTGCTGTACTTTGACACCCTCGTCATCAAAAGGTGAGCTGCCTTTGCCGCGCAGCACAAACGGGTCTTCGCTTACCTGCAGGTGCTTGGCGGCGACTTGTTTGCCCAAAGAGTCCATCAAAAAACTGCTTTGCCGGTAGAGAGCCCCGCCGCTTAAAGCCTGCACCAAACCACCCAACAAACCAGCCGCCAAGGGGGATTCGAACAACACAGGGCAACTGGTGGTGGCCAACTTTCGCGAGTGCAAGCGGCTTAAAGAGCGTTGCGCAGCGTAGCGCCCCACCGCTTCGGGCGAAGCCAAATCACCTGCGTGGCGCATGGAGCTGTACCAATAGTCTCGTTGCATATCGTCGCCCTTGCCCGCGATGGGGGCCACCGACAGGCTGTGCCTAGAGCTGGCATAGCCACCGCGGAAACCATGGGTATGGGCGCTGAAAAAATGGCTTTGCTGCACCGAGACACTGGCGCCTTCGCTGTTGGTGATTTGCTTGTCGGTCGACATTGCCGCAGCTTCGCAACGCAGCGCCAATTCGGTAGCACCTGCGCTGTCAATCGCCCAAGGATGGAACAAATCCAAATCGCGGTGTTCATGGGCAATGAAACCTTCGTCGGGCAAAGCAGCAAATGGGTCTTCAGCGGTGAAGCGGGCAATGTCAAACGCCGCTTGCACGGTGCGCTCAATGGCCGCTTGCGAAAAATCGGAGGTGCTGGCGTTGCCACGGCGCTGTCCCACATAGACGGTGATGCCCAAGGACTTGTCACGGTTGCGCTCAACGTTCTCCAGTTCGCCCTTGCGAACCGACACGCTCAGGCCGCAGCCCTCGGAGGCTTCTGCGGCCGCGTCGGTGGCGCCCAGGTGCTTGGCATGGGCGATGGCACTGTCGACCAAATGTTCGAACTGGGCTCGGCTGTGGCTAAAACCAGAAAGCGCCGAGGACGTTGGGGTAGAAGCTTGAGAAGATGGGTTCATATCGGCGGCTATGATACTTGGCAGAGGAAGTCTTCATGTCGCGCAAGCCCACCAAAGGTTATTACGTTAAAGGTCATTTTGTTGCCGAGGGGAGCGATCTCGACTTGGAACTCAAACGCGAGGTCAAAGGCCAAGACCTCATCAGCAAAACCGATTTAAAGCAAAAAAGCAATGAGCTGCAAAAACTCGGCGAGGACCTGCTGGACCTGCGCACCGACCTGATGCAACAGTTGCTGGCACTGGGTCACCTGCCCGAGCTGCTGCACGAAGCGGTTTTGAGTGCCAAAAAAATCACCGATTTCGAGGGCAAGCGCCGCCAAATGCAATATGTGGGCAAGCTCATGCGCAAGCTCGACAGCACGCAAGTGGAGGCCATGCGCGACGCCCTGAGCGTGCAGCACAACGGCAGCGCTGAAGAAACCCAGTTGCTGCACTTGGCCGAGGCTTGGCGCGAGCGCTTGCTCAAAGATGACAGCGCCATGGAAGAGTGGCAGAGCAGCTACCCCGGCACCGACAGCCAGCAACTGCGCGCCTTGCTGCGCCAAGCCCGCAAAGACGGCTTGCCCGACAAAGCGGCGGTGTCCCAAGGCCTGCTGCCACGACAAGGCCGTGCCTACCGCGATATTTTTCAAATCCTCAGGCAGCATTTGCTGCAGTCCCTGCAAGCCCTAGAAGAGCGTGTGTATGACCCCCGTTGATGGTTTAGACCCTGTACGCATCGGCATCGTCTCCATCAGCGACCGTGCTTCGGGGGGGGTGTATGAAGACAAAGGCCTGCCCGCCTTGCAAGAATGGCTGGGCAAAGCCCTGCAAAACCCTTTGCACTTTCAGCCGCGCCTCATTCCAGATGAACAAGCCCTCATCAGCCAAACCTTGATCGAACTGGTGGACGCAGGTTGCGCCTTAGTCTTGACCACTGGCGGCACCGGCCCCTCACCGCGGGACGTCACGCCTGAAGCGACAGTGGCGGTGGCTGACAAGGAAATGCCTGGCTTTGGTGAGCAAATGCGGCAAATCAGCCTGCGCTTTGTGCCCACCGCAATTTTGTCTAGACAAGTGGCTGTCATTCGCGGCAAAAGCTTGATCATCAATTTACCTGGCCAACCCAAATCCATCACCGAGACCTTGGGTGGCTTGAAAAACGAGCAAGGCGAAGTGCTGGTCAACGGTATTTTTGCGGCCGTACCCTATTGCATCGACTTGATAGGTGGCCCGTATTTAGAAACGCATGACGCGGTTTGCAAGGCCTTCAGGCCTAAGTCGGCGATAAGAACTCGGTCGCCATCACCATAAGGTCACGGCGAGCCCAAGGGCGAGGCAGTCTCCGGCAGTGTTTATTTGTTTTTTTGCTTGAGATCGTTTGTGTGGATATCAAAGAACATGTCTTTGAAAAACAAACGAAACGGCTCTTTCTTAGGGGACAGGATCTTCATGATGCCCTTCTTGGGGGCTTCTGCGACCTTGACTGCTTCGATAGGCGAAAACTTCAAGGTCGAGAAAATATAGTTCTCAATGGACATTAAAAACAGCACAAAGTTGGGCACATTCAATTGCGCAGGCTCTTCGCAAATGAAGCGCCAATTCTCGTAATGCTCGTTAGGGGGTGTGAGTTGCAAATCAAATACAAAGTCGTGAACGATCAAGCCATATTGCTCCACGCTAAAAGACAACTTACCCACAAAGTTTTCAGGGTGTTGCTTCACCAGCATAAGGTAGTGAGGGTGGATTTTGATGAAATTAGCCATGAATAGATATCGACAAAACTAGCAAAGTCTTTATTTGACCTTGTAAATTATGCCTAATCGATCAATTTGTTAAGTTTCTCAATTTCTAAATGGTCAAATTTTGCCGCTTCTATGGGCAAAAAATCCTCTGCATTGGGGGCGGCTGAGGCCAATTTTGCCAAGGCTTGCCATAACAAAGCGATTTGTTTGTCTTGCTCGACCGTGTAATCGATCAGCCCGCGCAAAGCTTGGCTGACCGGGTCATCGTCTTGGGTGATGCCATAGGCGCTGAAGGTGGGTTTGGGTTTGGCCACATCGGCACTTTCACCCGATGGGCTTTGGATGATGCGAGCCGGTATGCCCACCGCTGTCGCACCAGCAGGTACAGGTTTGATGACCACCGCGTTGCTGCCAATTTTGGCCCCCTCTCCCACCGTGAAGCCGCCTAAGACTTTGGCACCCGCACTCACCACCACATCTTTGCCCAAGGTGGGGTGACGTTTGGTGCCTTTGTAGAGCGAGGTGCCGCCCAAGGTTACGCCTTGGTAAATCGTGCAGCCGTCGCCAATTTCTGCGGTTTCACCCACCACCACGCCCATGGCATGGTCGAAAAACACCCGCTCGCCAATGACGGCACCTGGGTGAATTTCAATGCCGGTCAAAAACCGTGATACATGGGAAATGAAGCGGCCCAACCAATAAAGCCAGCACCCCAACAGGCATGGGCCATGCGGTGAAACAACAAGGCATGCAAGCCGGGGTAGCAGGTCAGCACCTCCAGCCAACCACGGGCGGCAGGGTCACGGTCTAGGATGGTTTGGGCGTCAGCGCGTATTCTTGAAAACATACAAAGAGTCTAACTTTTTCCCTTGGCCGACTGCGCCATGGCCTTGGCAATCCCGCGCAGGATATGGACTTCCTCCTCGCTCAAATCAGCCCGGTTGAACAATTGATTAAGGCGTGGCATCAGCTTTTTCGGTGCTTGGGGGTCTAAAAAACCAATGTCAACCAGCGACTGTTCCCAGTGCTGCAGCATGCCCGCCACCTGCGAAGCATCGGCATGGCGGCGCGGCGTGGTTGCTTCTTGCACCGCATAGCCGCCCAAAGCCAAGCGCCACTCATAAGCCACCACCTGTACTGCGCTCGCCAAATTCAGCGACCCGAAACTGGGGTCGGTGGGGATGGTCAGTGCAACGTGGCAGCGGTAGACATCCTCGTTTTTCATGCCAAAGCGCTCGGAACCAAACAAAAACGCCATGCCGCCTGCACCTTGGGGCTCGGGTAGGGTGGCGAAATGTTCTCGCGGAGGACGTGTGGGCGGGCCGAAGTCCCTCGGCGTCATGGCGGTGGCGCACAGATGGGTGATGCCGTGCAAAGCTTCGTCCAAAGTGGCCACGATGCGGGCGTTTTCCAGCACGTTCAAGGCACCGCTGGCCCGCTGGATGGTTTCCTCACGGCGCAGTACATTGGACCAGCGCGGCGCGACCAACACCAGGTCGTCAAAGCCCATCACCCGCATGGCGCGGGCAGTGGCACCGACATTGCCGGCGTGGCTGGTTTCGATCAGGATGAAGCGGGTGTGCATAGGGACTAAAATGAAGCCTATTGTCGCCGCCCGCTTTGCCGGGCGTGTTTTTTTGGTTCCTCTCGCAGCACTTCTGCGCACAACACAGGCCTGCTGCCCAATCCCATGATCGCTTCTTCTTCGTCTATCCACCCCATGCTGAATGTGGCCATCAAGGCTGCACGTGCTGCGGGTGTCATCATCAACCGAGCGGCGCTGGACGTGGAATCGGTTCGCGTCTCGCAAAAAATGGCAAATGATTTCGTCACTGAAGTAGACCAAGCCAGCGAAAACATCATTATCGACACCCTGCTCACCGCCTACCCCGACCACGGCATCTTGGCCGAGGAGTCAGGCCAAACACGTGGCAACCCGAAGTCCGAGCATATTTGGATCATTGACCCGCTGGACGGCACCACCAACTTCATTCACGGTTTCCCGTTTTATTGCATCAGCATCGCTTTGCAAAGCAAGGGACACATTGAGCAAGCCGTGGTCTACGACCCCACCCGCAACGATTTGTTCACCTCTACACGCGGTCGCGGCGCCTTTATGAACGACAGGCGTTTGCGTGTGAGCAAGCGCATCCGCTTGCAAGATTGCCTGATCAGCACTGGTTTTCCGTTCCGCCCCGACGACGATTACGCCACCTACCTTAAGCTGATGTCCGAGGTGATGAAGCGCACCGCTGGGCTGCGCCGCCCAGGGGCCGCCGCCCTTGACTTGGCCTACGTGGCCGCAGGCTTTTGCGATGGTTTTTTTGAAACCGGTTTGCATCCTTGGGACATGGCCGCAGGCAGTTTGCTCATCACCGAGGCCGGTGGTTTGGTGGGCAACTTCACCGGTGATGCCGACTATTTGTACCAACGCGAATGCATGGCTGCCAACCCGAAATTTTGCCCAACTGGTG
>RFMX01000024.1 GCA_009927495.1 Betaproteobacteria bacterium | reverse complement strand
CGAGCCCGCTGTGTTCCAGCGTCTACGATATCACGAACAAGTCGAGGATTGGAAACAAAAGGCTCAGCCCGAGCCAACATGGGCTGTTGCTCGTAAACAATTGCATCAATCACGGGTTGCTTGCATTCCAAGCAACCAATCCCAGCGCGAGCGCACTCGGTCTTCACCCAGTCGCGGGTCGCAGGGGGTGAATACACCAAGTGAAATTGCCAAACTGGGCAGCGATCAGGGTTGCCTGCATCGCTGCGTTTGACCCGCGCAGGATCAGTGGGCATGCGCCGCACCTTGGTCTCGATGCTGGCTTTGTCTTCACGCATGGCAATGGTGTTGTGATAACTTTTGCTCATCTTCGCGCCATCCAGCCCCGGTAATTTGCTGGCTTCGGTCAACAGGGCTTGCGGCTCGGTCAGCACGGCTTTGCCAGTGCCTTTGAAATAGCCCTCTAAACGTTCGCGGTCTTTGTCGTCAAGCTCGGGTGCGGTTTTCAAATAGCCCAAAGCGCCTTCCATGGCTTTGGCGTCGCCGGTTTCTTGAAACTGTTTGCGCGATTTTTCAAAACGTTTGACGCTGTCTTTGGGTAACTTGGCCAAACAGTCTTGCACCAGTGCATCGAAATTGGGCTCGCGGCCATACAAATGGTTGAAACGCCTTGCCGCTTCGCGGGTGAGTTCCACGTGGCTGGCTTGGTCTTCGCCCACCGGCACCCAACGTGCTTTGTAAATCAAGATATCAGCCGCTTGTAACAGCGGGTAGCCCAAGAAACCATAGGTGCTGAGGTCTTTGTCTTTGAGCTTTTCTTGCTGGTCTTTGTAGGTGGGGACACGTTCTAGCCAACCGATGGGTGTGCCCATGGCCAACAAGGTAAAGAGTTCGGCGTGTTCAGGAATACGGCTTTGCAAAAAAATGGTGCATTGGTTAGGGTCTAAGCCTGCAGCCAGCCAGTCGATGACCATTTCATAGACGCTTTTCTCAATGACATCGCGGCTTTCGTAATGCGTGGTCAGGGCATGCCAATCGGCCACGAAATAAAAGCATTGCATCTCGGATTGCAGACGCACCCAGTTTTTCAAGGCGCCGTGGTAGTGGCCCAAGTGCAAGGCGCCGGTGGGGCGCATGCCAGAAAGTACGCGATCGCTCATGGGGCAAGTTGCAGCAAAGAGGCCAGGGGTTGCAGCACCCACTGAATACCTTCTGTGGTGGCCATCATGATGGGGCGCATCCAAAAGCTGTTGATCACGCCCATGAGCACCAAGCCCATCACAATGAAAAAGCCATAGCGCTCAATCTGCGAGAAACCCATGGCCAAGCGCATGGGCAGCAAACCCGTGACGAT
>RFMX01000408.1 GCA_009927495.1 Betaproteobacteria bacterium | reverse complement strand
GGAGAGGCACCCACCATGCCCGGAATCAGGGCCAAGTTTTCCAAGCCAGGCCAGCCTTGCTCTAAGGTCCAAGCCACAAAGTCGTGCCAGTCTTCGCCCGCAGCGGCTTGAATGACCCAGGCTTTGTCGTCTTCAGACACCAGCTGCTTGCCCATCAATTCGACCTTGATGACCAAGCGCTTAACGTCACCGGTGATGACGATGTTGCTGCCGCCGCCCAAGACGAAATGGGGCTCTAGGCGCAAGGGATCGGCGAGCAATGCTTGGACATCGTCCATGGTGCGCAGGCGCAGCAAGCGTTCGGCACGGGCAGCAATGCCAAAGCTGTTGTGCGGCTGCAGGGGGACGTTGGTCTCGATAATCATGTGAGAATTGTCGCACCGAGAACTCCTGAAGTAAGCCCCATGCCCTCTTTTGATACTGTTTGCGAAGCCGACTTGGTGGAAGTGAAAAATGCTGTCGACAACACCGCCAAGGAAATTGGCACACGTTTCGATTTCAAAGGCACCTCTGCAGCCATCGAACTCAAAGAAAAAGACATCACCCTGATTGGTGACAGCGACTTTCAGTTACAGCAAATAGACGACATCTTGCGCAACAAATTGGCCAAGCGCAATGTGGATGTGCGTTTTCTTGACAAAGGCGATGTGCAAAAAATGGGCGGCGACAAGGTCAAACAAGTGGTGAAGGTGCGCAACGGCATCGCCAGCGAAGACGCCAAAAAGATTCAGCGCATCATCAAAGACAGCAAGCTCAAAGTACAGGCCGCCATCCAAGGCGAATCGGTACGGGTGACCGGCGCCAAGCGCGACGATCTGCAAGCCGCCATGGCCTTGATTCGCAAAGATATTCCCGATTTGCCGCTGAGCTTCGATAACTTCCGCGACTAATTGGGATCTGACCCCGATTTCTTGTCGCCGATGCGGCTTTCCTCGCCGCGCATCAGTTTGCCGATATTGGCTTGGTGCCGCCAGATCAGCACCGCACTCATCACCGCCACCGCCAGCAAAATTCGGTTATCCACATACCAAGCGACGCGGTGGCCCAAAAAATAGTAAGCGGGTGCAAACAAAGCACTGGCCAAGGCGGCTAATGAGGAATAGCGAGAAAAATACGCCACGATCAGCCAAGTGGCCAAGGTCGCCAAGCCCAAAAATGGGCTCAATGCCAGTCAACACACCCGCCGCAGTGGCCACACCTTTGCCGCCTTTAAAGCGGAAAAACACCGGCCACACATGCCCGACAAACGCCGCCAAGGCCACCATGGCAACGGTTCCCTCGCCCAAGCCGTAAGCCACGCCGAAGTGCACCACCCACCAAACCGGCAGCCATCCTTTAACGCCATCGAGCAACAGGGTAAGCAAGGCCGCCACCTTGTTGCCCGAGCGCAGCACATTGGTCGCGCCGGGGTTGTTGCTGCCATAGGTACGCGGATCAGCCAAGCCCATGAAGCGACTGACCACAACGGCAAACGATAAAGAACCTATCAGGTAGGCCAGCAAGGTGGCCCCCAAGGGGGGCATCAGTTCCAAAGCAAAAGTCATGGCTTAAATCGCTGGGTCGCGCATTTCCCAGCGAATCGCGTCAATCGCCGCCAACACATCGGGCGACAGCTTGGTGCCCCAGGCATTCAAGTCGTGATCGAGTTGCGCCACTGAGGTCACGCCAATGATGGTGCTGGCCACACGCCAATTGGTGTAACAAAAAGCCAAGGCCATTTGGGTGGGCGTCATGCCGTTGGCTAGTGCCAAGTTGTTGTAGCGACGGGCCGCCTCCAGTGCCTCTGGGCGACCCCAGCGCTGTTTGCGCATGCTCTCGTATTTGCTGATGCGGGCTTCCTTGGGGGCGTTGTCACCGGTGATGCCGGAGGTGTCGTATTTGCCTGTGAGCAAGCCAAAGCCCAAGGGTGAATACGCCAGCAAAGACACATCCAAGCGGTGCAGGGTCTCGTCCAAGCCGTTGTCCAAAATGCGGTTAATCAAACAGTAGACGTTTTGCACCGAGGCCACGCGGGGCAGCTTGTGTTGTTCGGCCAAACGCACAAACTCGTGCACACCATAGGAAGTTTCATTGGACAAACCGATGTAGCGCACCTTGCCGGCTTTCACCAACTGGCTCATGGCTTCCAATTGCTCGTGGATGGGTGTGACAGACTTTTCTTTGGAGGGGTCGTAGTACATCGCGCCAAAGATGGGCACATGGCGCTCGGGCCAATGGATTTGATAGAGGTCGATGACGTCGGTTTTCAGGCGCTTCAAACTGGCGTCACAAGAAGCCAAAATGTCGGCAGCGGTCATGCCCTCGCCAGCACGCACCCAAGGCATGCCGCGTGAGGGTCCGGCCACTTTGGTGGCCAGCACGATTTTTTGGCGCATACCGGGGCGCTCGGACAACCAGTTGCCAATATAGGTCTCAGTGAATCCGTAGGTGTCGGCCGTGGGCGGCACCGCGTACATCTCGGCGGTGTCGAAGAAATTGACGCCACGTTCGATGCTGTGGTCCATGATGGTGTGGCTGGTGGCTTCGTCCACCTGTTGACCGAAGGTCATGGTGCCCAAACAAATGGGGGTGACGTGCAGATCGCTTTGACCCAAGCGAACCGGGGTGAGGTCAAGTTTGTTCATGGGGCGGAGTTTACGTGGGGTGAAGATGGCTGAGAATGCAGCCATGAATATACAGATCACCCCCACTGCCATCGTCACCGGCGCTGCTCGCGGCATCGGTTTGGCCACCACCCAACTTTTTTTGGCCAAGGGCTACCAAGTCGCCATGGTGGACCGCGACAGTGAAGAACTGCACCGCGCCGCCAATGGCCTGCAACAAGTGCTGCCCGTGGACTGCGATGTGTCTGACGAGCACCAAGTGGCCGCCATGGTGCAAACCGTGCTCGGCTGGTCGGGGCGCATTGACGCGCTGGTGAACAACGCGGGGGTGGCCGACTTCGGTCCGATGGAAGAAACCAACTTCGCCCGCTGGCAAGCCGTGATGCGCACCAACCTGGATGGCGTGTTTTTATGCTCGCAAGCGGTCATCCCCGCCCTGCGGGAAAGCCGTGGCGCCATCGTCAACATCGCCTCCATCTCTGGGCTGCGTGCTTCCACCTTGCGGGTGGCCTATGGAACGTCCAAAGCCGCGGTGATTCACTTGAGCAAACAACAAGCGGTGGAGTTGGGGGAATATGGCATTCGGGTCAACTGTGTGGCTCCCGGCCCGGTGAGAACCAAGCTCGCCATGGCGGTACACAGCCCCGAAATCATCAGCGCTTACCACGACGCCATCCCGCTCAACCGTTACGGCAGCGAAGCCGAGATTGGCCGTGTGATTGTTTTTTTGGCGTCCGAGGAAGCCAGCTACCTCACCGGCCAGGTGGTGGCGGTGGATGGTGGGTTTGAGGCGACAGGCGTGGGATTGCCCGCGCTCAGAGTCTGAGTTGACTGGCCCGCTCCTCTTCCTGCAACCTGAGCACCCGCCGCTGAACCTTCCCCGTGGTGGTCATGGGCAAGGCGTCGATGAACTCGATGTCTTTGGGGTATTCATAAGGCGCCAGCAGGCCCCGCACATGGTCTTGCAACTCAAGCACCAAAGCGTCGGAGGGCGCAAAGCCCGCAGACAGCACCACATAGGCTTTCACCAGGTTGCCGCGTTCCCGGTCGGGTTTGGGCACCACAGCGGCATTGGCCACAGCCGGATGCTTGACCAAGCAGTTTTCAATCTCGCTGGGGCCGATGCGGTAACCCGCCGCCTTGAACACATCATCAGCGCGGCCTTGGTACCAAAGGTAGCCCTCAGCATCGCGGGTGGCGAGGTCACCCGTACGGCACCAATCGCCGGTGTACTTGCTGGCTGTCGCCTCAGCTTGGTTCCAATAGCCCAAAAAGAAAATCGGGTCGGGGTCGCCGTGCATGTCGAAGCGGTGCAATGCCACGTCACCGGGCACACCCACAGGGCATTCTTGGCCCTCTTCATCGATCACCGCCACGCGGTGGCCGGGGTAGGCGCGGCCCATGCTGCCGGGTTTGGCCGGCCAGCCCACGCCATCGGCGGTGTCGCCATTCATGGCGCAGTTACCCACGATGTAATTGATCTCGGTCTGACCGAACATCTCGTTCACGGTCACGCCCAACTCGGCTTGGCAATAGGCGAAGACCGCGTCGCCCACCGCCTCACCCGCGCTCATGATGGCTTGCAAATCCAGTTGAAACTGGCTGCTGGGGTGGGGATAA
>RFMX01000248.1 GCA_009927495.1 Betaproteobacteria bacterium | reverse complement strand
AGCGCTGATCAAAAACGGTGAGCCCGAGTTGTTTGTGCTGGACTTGCTGTTGCCTGGCGTCAAGGGTGCCACCGCGATTTCCGATGTGAAAAAAATGTACCCCGAGATTCCCTTGGTGGTGCTCTCTGCCATGCCTTCTGGCGAAGCGCGTGACGCTTGCCTGGAAGCAGGCGCTGACCTCTACATTGAAAAATCCACCGACACCGCTGAAATTTCTGCTGCCATCCAAGACATCATAAAGTCTGACGATGCTGATGACGATGCCGAAGTCGTGGTGATTGGCGACATCAAACTCTCCAAGCGCCAAAAGCAGCTAATCCTGATGCTGGACCGTGGTTTGTCTAACCGCGATATCGCCGCCGAACTCAGCATCAGCGAGCACACCGTCAAGGTGCATTTGTGGCGCCTGTTCCGCCGTTTAGGTGTGAAAAGCCGTACCCAAACCTTGCACTTTGCGCGTACCCATGGTTTGTTGATGGGCTGACAAGTCCATCTCCCGTCCGGCCCTTTACTTGCTCAGGGGCTGGGCAATCACCAAATTGATTTTTTCTTTGCTACCGGGCTTGATGGGGCCAGCGCTCACCCCCAAGTCGCCAGGTTGAGCCATGGCGTTCCCACTTCTTGAAATACGCGCCCTCACCATCACCGCGCTGATGTGCGAGAGCTTCATTTGCGGGTTCATCGCCATGCTGTCGTCCAGCACAAAGTCGTAAGGCAATTTGTCCACCGTGGTGCGCACAATGGCCAATGGCATGCGGGGGCCATCGGCAGCATTGGCATAAATGAATACCGTGTCTTGCGGGGAAACTTGTGAAGCCAAGGCAGGGTCTAGGCTGACACGCCCGGCAATACGCTCTGCCCCTGGCGCTGTTTTGGCCTTCGTGGGCTTGGCCGTTGGCGCAGACGATGGTGGCGCTTGAGCCACCACGGTGTCGGGGTCAAGCGCGGGCATGTTCAGGCGTTCACGCGCCTTGTTGATGGCCTCGACCAAAGCCGGCAAGTCAGGCGAGGAGGCAGGCAACAAACCGCGGACTTTGTCCCAGTATTTCAGCGCGTCTTGAAATTGACCTTGGGAGAAAGCGGCGCTGCCAGCCAGCAGCAAAGCGTTGCCATGTTCGGGGTCTGCTTTGAGCACACTTTGGATGATGTTCCATGGCTCACCGTCAAACTTGCCTTGGTTTTTTTGCGCCAGCACCTCGGCGCGTTCAATGCTGACATCGTCATTGACAGCAATAGCGAGCGATTTTTTAAAGGCCTCATCCGCCGGATCAAAACGACCCAAAGCACGTTCTATGCGCCCCAGCATCACCCAGCCTTCGGCATTGTTGGGGTTCTCGGCCAAGCGTTGGCGCAGTTGATCGGACATCGCTTGGAGCTTTTCAGTCGATATTTGCTCGTCGCCACCCACTTGGTTGGCCAGCAGGGGGTCGATGCCCACCGGTGTGCCTACCCAAAAATACATGCCAAATGACATTAAGGGAATGGCCAAGGCCAAACCGGCCACCAAGCCACGCCAATGCGGCGTATCCACACGCGTCGAAGCGGTCTTTGGGGGAGTGTCTTCCAGCAGTCGTTGGGTCAATTCTTCATGCGAGGTGTCAAAACCAGCCTGGTCAAGCGTGCCTTGCGCCAGTTCGTGCTGCAACTCAGCCAGATGCTCGCGGTAAACCGCCACCTGAGACAACACATTCTCGTGTTCACTGAGTTGCAAACCTGCCCGCGATGCGCGGCGCAAACTCCACGCCAACACCAAGACCACGGCGACACACATGAGTACCGCACAAATCAAAAACCATTGAACCGCGTTCATTCAATCTTTCAAAAGTTGTTCCGCCTGGGCTCGCTGAGCAGCGTCAAGGTGGTGATGCGTGAGTTGTCGACGTTGGCGTAAATAGCGCCAAAAACCGCCAATCGCCAATACAAGCAGGAGAAAAGGCCCAAACCACAAGGGCCATGTCAAGGGCTTGAGGGGTGGTTTGTAGAGCACAAAGTCACCATAGCGTTCAACCAAATAGGTTTTGATCTCGGCGTCGGTTTTGTTCTCTCGAATGAGTTTACGCACCTCGCGACGCAAGTCTTCAGCCAACTCGGCGTGCGAAGAGGACAAGGACTCGTTTTGGCACACCAAGCAGCGCAACTCCTCAGCAATCACCACCAAGCGGGCTTCGACTTGGGGGTCTTGCGCCATGGGTTGGGCTTCCCCGGCCTGCACCAACCAAGACATGACACTCAAGCAAGCCACAAGGAGTGCATATTTCATGCGGGTTTGTCCAGTTGTTGAATCAAGGGAAGAATCGTTTCAATCAGTATTTCAGGGGTAAGAGGGCCAACCCGCTTGTAACGGATGATGCCTTCTTGGTCGATCAAGTAGGTCTCTGGGACACCGTAAACGCCATAGTCGATACCCACACGCCCATCCAAGTCCATCACCGACAGCTTGTAGGGGTCGCCTGCTTTTTGTAAAAACTTCAGGCTGCGCTCACGGGCGAGTTGCAATTTATCCGCCTCACTGCTTTGTGCGTTGGCGGCTTCGCTGCCTTGCAGTTCTTTGTAACTCAAGCCCACGATGGGAATACGCTGGCTCTTGGCAAACTGCACCAGCAAAGGGTGCTCTTCGCGGCAAGCCACACACCATGTGGCCCATACATTGAAGATCCACACTTGGCCCTTCATATCGGCAGGGCTGAAGGGCTTGTCACCGCTCAAAGTGGGCAAACTGAATAAAGGCGCAGGTTTGCCCACCAAGGGGGAGGGAATTTCGCGCGGATCGCGCTTTAAACCCACGCCCAAGAACACCACCAGAACGGCGAACAAGGCCAAGGGGAGCAAAAACTTCTTCATGCCGAACCAGACAAAGCCTCGCCAGCTGTCCGAACAGACTGTTGGTTGGTGTTGCGGCGATAGCGCCTATCGAGGGCCGCCAACACCCCACCAAACACCATGAACAGCACACCCGCCCAAAGCCATGGCACGAAAGGTTTGTAGTACACGCGCATGCTCCAAGAAGGCGTGTCTCCGGCCACAGGGTCCCCCAGAGAAACGTACAAATCACGCAGCACACCGGAATCAATGGCCGCTTCCGTCATTGGCATGGCGGTAGAGAAATAACGGCGTTTTTGCGGACGCAATATTTCAATGATCTGATCGTTTTTCAACACCTCGACTTTGGCTTGAAGGGCTTTGTAATTGGGGCCCATCACATCTTCCATGCCCACCAAGCGAAAGGTATAGGGGGTAATGGTCACGGTGTCGCCCATGGCCATGCGCACATCGCGTTCTACCTCGTAGGACTTCACACCGGTGATGCCCAGCACCAGTACAGCCATGCCAAAGTGCGCCAAATGCATGCCCCAAAACGAACCACCAATACGACCGGGTTTGCGTAAACGCTCCACCACATGCTGCAAACTGCCCAAGCCCACCCACATGCCCAGAAAAACGCCCAGCATAGTGCCAGCCGACCAACTGCCCAGCACAAAAGGCAGCACAAGCGCCAAGAACAAAGCCGCGCCACCGACAAAGCGCAGTCGCCAAAACACCTCGCTCATGCGGGCTTCACGCCAATGCGCCACAGTGCCAGGCACCAGCACAAACAGCAGCGGCACCATCAGGGGTGCAAACACCAAATTGAAATACGGCGGGCCCACAGACAACTTGCCCATGTTCAGCGCATCAATGATGAGCGGGTACAAGGTGCCCAGCAACACCGCGCCAGTGGCAACCACCAGCAAGACGCTGTTGAGCAACAAGAAAGACTCTCGTGAGACCAGGCCCATAGTGCCGCCCAAGGTCACCGCAGGCGCTCGCCAAGCAAACAGGGTGAGCGATGCGCCCACCACCACCGCCAAAAAGACCAAAATGAAAATCCCGCGAGAAGGGTCAGACGCAAACGCGTGAACCGAGGTGAGCACGCCAGAGCGAACCAAAAAAGTGCCCAGCAAAGACAGCGAAAAAGCCGCAATCGCTAACAGCACGGTCCATGCTTTGAAACTGCCACGCTTTTCTGTGACCATCAAAGAATGGATAAGCGCGGTGCCCACCAACCAAGGCATGAGGGAGGCGTTTTCCACGGGGTCCCAAAACCACCAACCACCCCAGCCCAATTCGTAGTACGCCCACCAAGACCCCAGACCAATACCAAAGGTCAGAAAAGCCCACGCGATCACGGTCCAAGGGCGGGACCAGCGAGCCCATGCGGCGTCCAATCGACCGGACAGCATGGCGGCAATGGAGAAAGCAAACGTGACCGACATGCCCACATAACCCATGTAGAGCATGGGCGGGTGAATCACCAAGCCAGGGTCTTGCAGCAATGGGTTGAGGTCCCGTCCATCGGCCGGCATGGGAAAGAGCCGGTCAAAGGGGTTGGAAGTGGTCAAGATGAACATCAAAAAACCAACCGACACCAGGCCCAAGACCCCCAGCACCCGCGCCACCATGGCCAGTGGCAGGCTGGCGGAAAAAATCGCAACCGCTGCGGTCCAGCCACTGAGCATGAGCACCCACAACAACAAGGAGCCCTCGTGGCCGCCCCACACCGCTGCGAATTGGTAGGGTTTGGGCAGCAAGGTGTTGGAATGCTCGGCGACGTATTTCACCGAGAAGTCGTTGCTTAAAAAAGAAGAGGCCAAACAGGCAAAGGCGAAGGACACCAACACAAACTGCAGCAGCGCAGCCGGACGTGCCAGCGACTGCCACACCACGTTGTGACGCAAAGTACCCGCCAGTGGCACTGTCCCCAAAAACAAAGCGATGACGGCAGACAGCACCAACGCAAATTGACCAAGTTCAGGAATCATGAGCAACCAGCTTTCAAGGTTTGACAGATTGCGCGGCACGGGCCTGCGCGGCTTCATCCAAGGCGTGTTGCGCCTCAGGGGGCATGTAATTCTCGTCGTGTTTGGCCAGCACCTCGGAGGCGGTCATCAGGCCTTGCGCATCCAAGCGACCTTGCGCCACCACGCCCTTGCCTTCTTTGAACAAATCGGGGAGTAAACCGCTGTAGCGAACGGGGATGTCTTGCGCGGTGTCGGTGACCACAAAGGACACATCGGTGCCATCACGTTGCAGGCTGCCCACTTTCACCAAGCCACCGATGCGAAAGGTTTTGTTCTTGGGCGCTTCACCCTTCAGTACTTGGGTAGGTGTGAAGAAAAACACCAAATTGTTTTGAAACGCGTTCAGCACAAAAGCTGCCGCCAATGCCAACACCAGCACACCACCTGCAATCAGCGCAAATCGGGTTTGTCGGGGAGACAAGCTCATGGGTTCTCAAAGCTTTGTTCAGCCCGCACCAGTGCCAAGGCGCGGCGGTGGGCCAAGTGGGCCTGCGCCATTTCCACCAGCAGCAGCACAGCAGTCATGCCCATGCTGCCCCACACATACAGGCCATAGCCACCCATGAACCAAAAATCTGACCAACTCTCCCACCTCATGCTTTGGCTCCTGCAACTTCAGGCAAAGCCTGCACCCAATCGGTATGACATTCACGCTCGATGATGAGGGTACGAACGCGGTAGCAAACAATGGCCAAGGTGTAAACCCACATGGCCAAGGCCATCAGCAACATGCCCCACAACATGAGCTGCGCCATGCTGGGCGAGCGGGTCAGCGACACCGACGCACCTTGGTGCAAGGTGTTCCACCATTTCACCGAAAAATAAATGATGGGCACATTGATGGCACCCACAATCGCAATCAGCGCCCCAGCGCGGTCAGCGCGACGCACATCGTCAATCGCCGAGGTGAGCGCGATATAGCCAAGGTAGAGGAAAAACAATATCAATTCGGAGGTTAAACGCGCATCCC
Source organism: Betaproteobacteria bacterium (assembly GCA_009927495.1). GTDB lineage: Bacteria > Pseudomonadota > Gammaproteobacteria > Burkholderiales > Burkholderiaceae_C > Limnohabitans. The sequence continues at coordinate 2,457 of RFMX01000248.1, read as the reverse complement.
AGACCCACCAGGTGCCCCACATGGGCTTGCCCCACAAAGCACCCGTCCACAAGGACAAGAACGCAAAGATGGCTCCTGTGGGTGCCAAAGCGCGGGTCATCATGCCCGATAAGCGGGTGTTGAAAGTCAGGCCCAGCACACTCCAAAACGCCATCGCAAGGTAAATCACCATGGACATCCAAGAAGCGGGACATGCACAAAGATGATGCGGTAGCCCTCGCCTTGCTGCGCGTCCGCAGGCGCCAAAGCAAAGCCCACCCACAAACCCGCCACAGTCAGCGCCAAAGCCAAGGCCGCCAACCAAGGCCACAAGCGTCCTGCCAAACCGTAAAAGGTTTGCGGAGCAGCGTAATAGAACCAGCGCATCGTCATTTAGTCATTCCAAGGCAATGCGCAAAGCCGCACTGCACGCCCAAGGGCTGAAAAACACAGTTGGCAACAACATCGCCAACAAAATTGAAACATGGGCTTGCGCACCCAAACCACTGTTCAAAGCCTCTACTGCGCCAGCACCAAACACCAGCACAGGCACAAACAAAGGCAAGACCAACAAAGCGACCAACACACCACCGCCTCGCACCCCTAGGGTAAGTGCAGCGCCAATCGCGCCAATGCAAGACAGCACCGGGGTGCCCAACAAAAGAGAGAGTGCCAACATGCCCAAGGCATCCGAAGGCAAATCGAACTGCAATCCCAACAAGGGGGCCAATGCTACCAAGGGCAAACCAGAAACCAACCAATGCGCGACGATTTTCCCTAAGACCAAAAGCCCTAAAGGATGCGGGGACAGCACCAAGTGTTCCAAAGAACCGTCCCGCCAATCGTTTCAAACAAACGCGGCAAGGTGAGCATGCTGGCCAGCAATGCCCCTACCCAGAGTACGCCCGGGCCAATGTGACGCAAAGTGGCGGCTTCGGGGCCGATGGCCAAAGGAAACAAGGCAGCCACCACCACAAAGAAAAACACACCGCTCAACACCTCGGCCTTGCGCCTGAAGGCCAAACGCAGATCACGCGCCACCAAAGCAAAGAAAGCGTTCATGCGCCCAGCCTCCAAGGCAGCACAGCGCCACCCAAATCCACTGCTTGGTGGCTGGTAAAGAGCAACAAGCCGTCTTGCGCAAGATGCTGACGCAGCACTTGCTGCAAGGCAAGAACAGCCAGCTGTCCAGTGCCACAAAGGGTTCGTCCAGCACCCACAAACGGGCTTTGGACAGCTGCAAACGCGCCAGTGCCACGCGCCGCTTTTGCCCTTGCGACAAGACCCGCAGCGGCAAATGCGACCTGCTGCCAAGACCCTGGGCTTGCAGGGCTTGCAAAGCTTCTTCATGGCCAACGGGATGGCCCGCCAGTACCGAGGCGACGCGCAGGTTCTCAACGGCCGAGAGTTCGTCTTTCAAGCCAAGGCTGTGGCCCAAATACAGCAAGTCAAGCGAGAAAGCATGGCGCACCTCTGCAATAGCTTGCCCACCCCAGCGCACCTCGCCGCTGGCCGTGGGTGCCAAACCACACACCATGCGCAGCAAACTGGTTTTGCCCGAACCGTTGCCGCCTTCGATTTGCATGGCTTGGCCAGGGCTCAAGGTGAAGCTTTGTGGCGCAAACAAGGGCCGACCGCCACGCTCGCAGCTGATGGCAATGGCTTGGAGTTGACTCATACCAAGTAGGTACCCGCGAAAGTCACCACTTTGGCGCCGGTGCTGATCTTGAAACGCGCAATGCCTGCGCTACGACCGGTGTTGATGCCACCCATGTCCAACGAGCGAATACCGCGTTCTTTCAAGGCTTCCATGCCTTTGTAGAGCAGCAGATTGTGCGCATGGGCGTCACGCCCTGCATCGCTGGTCCAACCGATTTGGTAGGTGGCGGCTTGGCCGTGCAGCAAAAACATCATGCCGGCCACGCGGTCGCGTCCGATGTCAGCACGCAAGGTCAAGACGTTGTGGCCGGGTTGTTTGCGCGAGGCAATGTAGGCATCGACAAAATGCAGGGGCATGCCTTGCAAGCCACGGTTGTCGCGCTGTTGTTGCTCGGCGTCCATCAGCCAGCGGTACTGGCCCACATTGGTGCCTACACGGTGTACCGTCAATTCAGACTTTTCAGCGCCGCCCACGCGGTGGCGAAAACGTTTTTCCAAGCCTGCCCTAAGGTCTTCCATCGAGGGGCTGAGGTCCAGTAGCGCGGTGGCGTAACCGGTCATGACACGCTTCAATGACGACAGACCCAAGTCTTCGCCGATGGGCTCGTTGGGGGTGACGAACATGAACCGCAGTCCCTTAACTGGCAGGCTTTGGCGCAGGCTGCGGTAAGCATGGGCTTTGTCTTTGCCACTCAAAGGGGTCAGCCACAAGGGGCCTCGGGTACACAAGGCCACCCCGCCCAAGTTACCAAAGCGACGCACCACGCATTGCGCCTGTCCCACGGTGTGTCCATCGGCTTGAATCACAGCACGAATCAC
>RFMX01000227.1 GCA_009927495.1 Betaproteobacteria bacterium | reverse complement strand
GCTTACCAGTTGAGGCCCTTCTTTCAAAGGGCCCTGACCTTTCTTACATTTTTTTCCAGTCGCCCAATTGCTCGAACGCATAAGCACCACGGTAAATAGTGCCTTCATCCCAATGTTTACCAATCAGCATCATGCCAACAGGCAAACCATCCACCAAACCGCATGGCACCGACATGGCTGGATGGCCAGTGACGTCAAACGGGCAAGTGTTGGACAGCATCTCAAACGCACGCTGCACCACTTCTTCCACGGGGGCACCTGGCTTGGGCAGGGGCGTGGCAGTCAATGGCAGGGTAGGCATGAGCAGCAAATCGTATTTTTCAAAAGCATCGTCATAGGCTTTACGCAGCTGACGTGACAAGTTTTGCGCCTTGGCATAGTAGTGGCCACGGTAGTGCTGGATGAAATACTCGCCCAACACCATGGTGAGCTTGAGGGTTTCAGATAACTCATCGGCACGAGACTTCCAACCGGCATGGAAGTCCACCATGCTGGTGACATACAGACCTTTCCAATTGAAACCGTGGCCGTTGTCTTTCATCATTTGCTGTGTTGCACCTTCGGCAGCGATGGGCAACCAAATGGCTGGGCCCACCAAGTGCATGGGAATGGAAACATCTTCGATGATCGCACCAGCTTTGGCCAAGGCAGCCGCCGCAGCTTTGACTTTGGCGTCTGATGCCGCCATGGAGTTGGGCCATCCGAAACCTTCCTTGACCACGCCGATGCGCAAGCCCTTGATACCTTGCTTCATGATTTCGGAATAGTTTTTGGAATGCTGTTCGGCGTATTGGCGAGGATCTAAACCGTCGGGGCCGGCAATGACTTCGAGCATGACAGCGTTGTCGGTAACGTTGCGTGTCATGGGGCCGGTGTGGTCGATGGTGAGCTCAATCGGCATAACGCCGGTGTAGGGCACCAAACCGTGCGTGGCTTTCATGCCATACACGCCACAGTAAGACGCCGGCATGCGAATGGAGCCGCCTTGGTCGCCACCAATTGCCAAGTCAACTTCACCAGCGGCCAACAATGCAGCGCTGCCAGAAGAGGAGCCACCCGCAGAGTAACCGTGTTTGTGGGGATTGTGTACAGGGCCGGTGGAGCTGGTGTGCGAACCACCTGAAAAACAGTAGTACTCACAAACGGATTTACCGACCACGGTTGCACCTGCGTCCAACAAGCGTGTGACCACGGTGGCATCGATGTTGGGCATATAGCCCTCTAGGGTGGATGCGCCATTCATCATGGGGACGCCAGCCACGCAGACGTTGTCTTTCAACACCACGGTCTTGCCAGCCAATTTGCCAGACGCTGCACCCTTGATGGTGGACTTCACATACCAAGCGCCGTATTTATTGTCTTCAGGCGCGGGAAAGGTGCCAGGTGTGCGTGGGTACTTCACTTCAGGGACATAGTCGGGCAAGGCGTCAACGATGTCATAGGCGTCAAAGTTGCCTTGCAACAAAGTGTTGTAAGTCTCAGCCTGCTCTTCGGAGAGGTGAATCCCCAAGCTGTAGGCGACTTCTTGTAACTGATCGAGGGTAGGACGTTTGACAGCCATGCGTATCTCCTAAGGTGTTGTTAAATCGATGTCAGAGTGTTTCATCAAAAATTAATTGCGTCAATGAATTTATTTGCTTTGGAAAATAAAAACAGAGGGTTTTCACGGATCTGATCCATCACTTTCAAAGAAAAATTAGAACCTTGTAACGACTTGAAACTGGTGACCATTGGCACGCGCCAAATAAATAGGGGCGTTTTTAAAATGGTTTCCTACATAGCTTGCGCCTCTGGCGCTTTGGTACGCCAAATTACGCTTGGCGATCTGCGGCCAATGCTCTGGCCGATGCAGGTTGTTGTCGAACATGGCGGCCAAAAAATGCATGCCCTCATACGCCGACTGGCCCAAGGCATTGAGCACCGGAGCCCTCAGACCATGCCGTGCGCTGAAACGTTCTTGCAAAGCCAAGTTGGCGTCTGTTTGCAAATTGGCAAAGTAACTGGCTGCCACGTACAAGCCTTCGGTTTTGTCTGAACCTATACCCATGAGCACATTTTCTTCAATGGCGCACGACAAACGAACAGCACGTCGACTCAAGCCCGCATGCCCGAACTGGCGGTTGAAAGTAATGGCGTCTTGGCCCACCAAAGACACCAACACTGCATCAGCTTGCAGACTTTGCAATCGGTCCAGCACAGCTGAAAAATCTTGGGTACCTATTGGCAAATACATGGAGTCCAGAACAATGCCCCCGCTTTGCTCGACATAGTTGTGGGCCAAACGGTGCGACACACGCGGCCACACATAGTCGTTGCCCACGAACAGCCAGCGCTTGGCCTTTTCATGGCGACTCAGCCAATCGACTGCTGGGCGCAACTGCTGCGCTGGGGTTTCACCCAGCGTGAAAACCCCAGGGTTGACTTCGCCACCCTCATACAAGGGCGTGTATACATAGGGCAATAAGCCAGCCACACTTTGCACAATGCGTTCGCGCACAGCACTGGTATGCATGCCCACCAAGGCTTCAATGCCATGGGCGTCAATGGTATGCAGCAATTCTTCTTCAAAGTTGGCGGACTCATCACAGGCATTGAAACAGACCAAGCGCACCTGACGCCCTGCAATGCCATTGCGTTGATTGAGTTCAGCCACAGCCAATTCGGCACTGGCCAAGGCAGAGGGCGACCAAATGCCAGCCGCGCCATCTTGCGCCATGCACAAACCAATAGAGATATGCTGCGCATCCACTGGAAGCACAAGAGAGCGATGCGCTTGCCATGTGCGCACTTTTTTGGGGTGATGCATGCATGAAATGCGTGCATCCATTCCCCGATATTGACCATTCCAGTGTCTGCCCATGTTGCCTATGCCAATCTTTTCACCTGCAACCCAACAAAGAATGCTCCAAGTGCAACAAAGATATTGTCCTTGGAAAAGAAGTTTATTAGACTAGCAGAAATTCAACAGAATGTAAGCAGGATATATGCCTAGTCCAGACCTGAACAACTACCTCTCTTATTTACTGGCTTCGGCTAACCGTACGATGAGCATGGGTTTGGGTAAAGCCATTGCCCAAGAAAAAATGACCGAACAACACTGGCGCATTTTGCAAGTGTTGTCAGATGAAAACGGACGCGCTATGGGGGAATTGGCCGAGCAGGTGCTGATGAACCATCCCGCCCTTACCAAAAACATTGACAAACTTGTGAGCCGCGGCTTGGTCATGCGCAACACCTCACCAGAAGACAGTCGCAAAGTGCTGGTCTTTATTTCCAACGCCGGTTTGGCCATGGTGCAACGCCTGACCGCCCAAGTCGACGCCCACCACCAATCCATCCACAAAGTGCTGGGTGTGCGTAAAACCGAGCAGCTGAAAAAACTTTTGGACGACTTTGTGCGCGACAGCGCCATGCACAGCTAAATTTCAAGGTCGTTGCATTTCGGCCAAGGTTTGCGCGTGTTGTGCCAAGGCGGTTTATCGGGCGCATAGCGTGCCCGCATACCGTCCACCAACATCACCAACTGTTGATCACTCAAGGTATTCGCAAATGAAGGCATGAAACCAATGTCCTTAGAGGCCGGTGCCTGAATGCCCTCCAACACAATGCGCAGCAAGTTATCGGGCCGGTCGCTGTGCATATTGGTATTGAGTGCCAAAGGACGGTTCACACCCAACAATTGCGGACCATCGCCATCGTGGTGACAGGCGCCACAACTGCCTTGGAATAGTCGCTGGGCCGCGTCGGGCAGCGGGGCTTGACTTGCCGCATCCGCCACCACCTTGGCGGCCAAAGTCTCACGTTGCGCTTCGTCTGCGCCTGAGGGTGGCTGAAGAGAAGCCAAATACACCGCCATGGCACGTATATCGTTGTCCGCTACCAAGGCCAAGTTGCGCACGACTAATCCCATAGGGCCAGCAGCTATTCCGTGTTGCTTTGTATGGCCTTGTCGCAAATAGCGGAAAAATTCTTCCTCACTCCAAGGCACAGGCGATGGGTTCAACCCCGTCAGCGCAGGCGCTTGCCACCCGTCCACCATCGCGCCTTGCATATAGGACAGCTCATTGCGCTCGGCCCCCAATGCATTGCGTGGCGTGTGGCATGCGCCGCAATGGCCCAGGCCATCCACTAAATAGGCACCACGGTTCCATTCGGCACTTTGATTAGGATGTGGCTCAAACTGTTGTGGCGCATGAAACAAACCATTCCATAAAGCCATCAACGGTCGCCACCCCAGGCCCCACTGCATCTGTGGCTCAGGCGTGTGCGATGCCACCGCTGATTGCGACATCAACCATGCGTACAAGGCCATCATGTCTGCATCATTGATCTTGGTAAACGAGGTGAAGGGAAATACGGGATAGAGCGCATGGCCATCGCGTGAAATGCCTTGGCGCATGGCACGCTCAAAAGCTTGGTAAGACCATGCACCTATGCCGGTCTGCATATCGGGCGTCAAATTGGTGGAAAACACCGTGCCAAAAGGCGTGTGCATGGGCCGACCACCGGCGTTGGGCATACCGTCTTCAGCCGTATGACAACCTGCGCAATTGCCCAGCGCTGCCAACTGCTGGCCGCGCTGCAGCATATCGGCGCTGTAATTGCTGGGGTTGAAATTCAACGTAGGCAAGGCCGCACGCCAACCCACGATGGCTGCGCTCAGCGCAAACACACCCAAAGCCACACCTGTGACTTGCTGCCAGCGTTTGCGCCAACCTTGCAAGACGCCTGGCTGTGAACTTCTAGGTGTTTTGTTAACTGTTTCAGCCATGGGCGCAGGTGCAGGCGCTGGTGCGCCCAAAGGATGCAAAGCAGCACGCACCACCTCGGGTGTGAAGGGCGGGTTGCGAAAACGAATACCGGTGGCGTCAAAAATCGCATTGGCAATGGCCGCCGTGCCTGGCACAGAGGAGGACTCACCCGCACCCAAAGGCACCTCATCGCCTGGGCGAGGCATTTGCACCACCTCAATAACGGGTACTTGGCGGAAATTCAAAATCGGGTAACTACCCCAGTCTTGGCTGACCACGCGTCCATCGTTGGTATCGGTTTCAACTTTTTCGAGCAAAGCACGGCTGGTGGTTTGCAACACATTGCCATGCACTTGTTGCTCTACCCCTTTAGGGTTGACCACCAAACCTGCATCGTGGCCCACCACCACCCGCTTGACGTGTACTTCACCTGTGTGTCGATGTACTTCTACATCAGCTACCCAGGCTGACCATGCCGCACCAAAGCCTGGCCATTTGCTGTGCACATAACGGGCATAAGCCACGCCCTGCCCTTGCAACCAATCGCCATGCGAAGGTTTTTGTTGGGGCTGTGAATGCACTTGCCAACCCGCACGCTCAGCGGTGGCTTGCAACAGTTCTTTGGCACGCGGATCGCTGAGCATCTGCAAGCGGAATTGCAGGGGGTCGGCATTGGCGGCTGCGGCCAGTTCATCGATGAAGCTTTCATGCGCAAAAGAATTGGGCAAGGCTGACACACCACGCAGCCATGAGGCACGCAAGAGCGGCGGCATGTCATGCACGGTGACACGCAAGTCTGCATAGTCATATGGCGGTCTGGCAGTACGGTCGCCCATTTCAAAGGCACGCGCTGTGGGTTCTATGGTGCGGGTCAGTAACAAAGCCAAGGTAGGCGCACCGTTAGACGGGTAAGAGGTTTGAAAGTCATAAGCTGTCGCTTGACCATTTGCAGAAACGCCACCACGCACTTGCATGAGTTGCGCCGCACCTTTGGGCTCCCATGCGTGCTCTTGCTCTCTAGACAGTTGCACCCGCACCGGTGCACCCACGGCTTTGGACAGCAGTGCAGCATCGGCGGCCACATCGTCTGCGCCGTTGCGTCCGTAGCAACCTGCTGCCTCCATGCGCACCACATCCACCTCGGGGTCATTCACGCCACACAACATGGCCAAATCTGCACGCAATACATGCGGGTTTTGCGTGCCTGCCCATACACGCAATTGCACATGAGGCGATTGCGC
>RFMX01000025.1 GCA_009927495.1 Betaproteobacteria bacterium | reverse complement strand
GTCGGGCAAGTCTTCGGTGAGGATGGCGCCTTGGTGGAACACGGTGACCATTTTGGCGATCATGCGAATGAAGCTCATATCGTGCTCCACCACAATCAAAGCATGGCTTTTGTTGATCTCCAAAATCAAGTCTGCGGTCCGCCTTACTTCTTGGTCGCTCATGCCAGCAGCAGGTTCGTCCAACAAAATGAGCGAGGGGTCAGCGGCAATCACAACAGCCAACTCCACCCACTGGCGTTGTCCATGAGCCATCAAACCGGTGGTGGAGTTTTGCAAGCTGCTTAAACCCACACGCTCCAGCGTGTCGCGGGTGACTTCCAGCGCTTTGGCCTTGGGGTACACACGGCAAGCGGACAACCACACGTTTTCCCACACCGACAAACCATTGAACAAACTGGGGACTTGGGTTTTGATGCCGATGCCTAAACGTGCAGGCACATGCGGCTGACAACCGGTGATGTCTTGACCACGAAACAGCACTTGACCGGAAGTGGGGCGAAGTTGACCCGTGAGTTGTTTAAAGAAGGTGCTCTTGCCTGCACCATTAGGGCCGATGATGCAGCGCAATTCACCGTCGCTGAGTTTGAAATTCACATCCCGCGTGGCATGCACGCCACCAAAACGCATATTGAGGTTACGGGTTTCCAGCAGAGGAACGGTGCTCATGCCTCTTCTCCCTTGGTTACTTTTTTACCAAAGAGTTTTTGCAGCACATCACCTAAACTTGGAATGATGCCTTTGGGCACCAGCAACACAAACACCACCAAGATCACACCCAAAACCAAGTTGGAGTTGAAGGTTTGCTGTGTACCAATCTGGGTGGTCAACCACTGAATAGCCATGCAGCCAATGATGGGGCCGACTAAAGTCCCCAAGCCGCCCACGATCACCCACACAATGATTTGTGCTGACTGGGCCAAGCTGAAAATGGTGGGGCTGGTGAAAGAGCCCCAATTGGCGAAAAAACAACCTGCCAATCCGGCAATGCAACCACCCAATGTGAAAGCAAACAATTTGAAAGCACGTGCATCAAAGCCCAGCAAGGTAGCCCGTTGCTCGTTTTCTTTGATGGCCACGATCACATGGCCAATGCGAGAGGAAATCAGCCAACGCAAGCCGCCATAAATGGCGATCAGGGAAAACGCACTGAGGTAGAAGAAGGCCAGCGGGTCGAGTGTGTCCTCGGGGTTACCAGGGTAGTTGATGGAGGGTATGGACGGTATGCCGTTAAAGCCACCCAAGGGTGCATTGCCAATGCGCCATTCCGGACCTGCGGTGGAATTGACGGAGTTGAAAAAGATCAAACTCACTGTCAGCGTGATGACGCCCATATAGACATCAGACAGGCGACCGTAAAACATGAAATAGCCCAGCAACAAAGCGAACAGCCCTGGCAAGGCGATGGCCAAAAGCACTGGCAATGTGCTTTCGCCCATGTTGATGACCGACAAGGCATAGGTGTAAGCCCCCAAGCCAAAGAAGGAGGCTTGACCAAAGCACAAAATGCCCGAGAAGCCCCAAATAAACGCTTGGCTGATAGCCAGGATGGCCATCACCACATAGATGGTGATCTGTATCAAGGCAAAGTCATCAACCCATTTGGGAATAGCCAAAGTGGCCATGACCCCGAGCAACATCACCAGCACAGCACTCCAGGGGGAATCTCGAAAAGCGGTCACAACGATCCTTTGAAAAAGCGTCCAGTGATACCTTGGGGCAACATACGCAGCATCACCACGGCTGCAATGAAGAGCGCCACTTCACCAAACACTGGCGTGGTAATGAAGGTAGCCAACTGATTGATGAGGCCAAACAAGGCAGAAGCAGATGCTGTACCCGCCAAAATCGAGCTACCACCGCCAATCACGGTGATGAAGGCCTTGGCAATGAAAGATGCACCCATGGTCGGCACCACACCTGACACCGGTGCGAGCAAACCACCCGCCAAGCCTGACAAAGCTGCGCCAACAGCAAAAGTGATGGAGTAGACACGCGTAGGGCTGATACCCAATACATCTGCCATGGCAGGGTTTTGCATGGTGCCGCGTGCAATCAAACCCCAATCTGTGCTGCGCAAGACCCAACGTATCGCAAACAACAACAACACCGCAATCACAATCAAGGCCGAGGTGTAAAAGCTCACCGAATAAGCGCCAATAGAGAAATTGCCCTCAGGGGTAGACACGCCCGAGGTGGTATTTCCAATGAGTGAGGTCACCAAGCCCACGCACAAAAGCGACAGCCCCCAAGTAGCCAACATGGTGTCAACCATGCGCCCATACAAGTGACGAATGATGAGCCGTTCGACCACGATGCCAAACAGTCCCACACAAATAGGTGCAACCACCAGCATGGCTATCCAAATATTGATGCCCGCCTTGGTCGCAAAAATAGCGCTGTAAGCGCCCAACATCAAAAACTCGCCGTGCGCC
>RFMX01000256.1 GCA_009927495.1 Betaproteobacteria bacterium | reverse complement strand
TCGGGCTACACCGTTCGACCAAAAGAAGCGCGGCATGAAAAGCCGCGTGTCAGTGCGTTTACCAGCGCCAAGATTGACAAGGTATTGGCACTCAAGCCTGACTGCGTGTTTGGGTTTTCAGACCTGCAAGCAGACATTGCCGCAGAACTGATCCGTCGCGGGGTGCAAATCACGGTATTCAACCAGCGTAGCGTGGACGAGATTTTTTCTATGCTCTACCAAGTCGCGGCCATGGTGGGCGAGGCCGTACAAGGTTTGCAGCGCATCGAAGCCATGCAGCAGCATTTGCACATTTTAAAAAATCAAAGCTATGCCAAGCGACCCAAGGTGTATTTCGAAGAATGGGACGAGCCGCCCATCAGCGCTATTCGCTGGGTGTCCGAACTGATCCAAACCGCAGGCGGTGACGATTGTTTCCCCGAACTGGCGCTGCAGTCCATGGGCAAAGACCGCATCATCGCTGACCCACTGGAGATCGTCAGACGCAGTCCCGACATCATCATCGGTTCTTGGTGCGGTAAAAAATTCCGCGCAGAAAAAGTGGCTGCGCGTACAGGTTGGGGTGATGTCCCCGCTGTCAAAAACGGGCAGATTTTCGAAATCAAATCTGCCGACATCTTGCAACCCGGACCCGCCGCATTGACCGATGGCGTGAATCAGTTGCACCGCATCATCCACAACTGGGTGCAAACCCATGGCTAGGTTGTGGCTTTTTGTCTGTTTGAATCTGTGGCTTCACGCTGCGGCTGCCGTCACGGTCACGGATGATCGGCAAGTGGCGGTGACATTCACCCAAGTGCCCAAGCGTATCGTTACCTTGCTGCCTTCATTGGCCGAAACAGTGTGTGTCTTGGGTGCGTGTGAGCGATTGGTGGGTACCGACAAACACGCCAACTGGCCAGCCTCTGTGAAGGCCTTGCCCAAGCTCGGCGGTTTGGATGACACGCAGTTAGAAGCCTTGGTGCGCTTGAAGCCCGATCTGGTGTTACTGGCAAAGTCTGCTCGCATCATCCAACGCTTGGAGGCCTTGGGTATTCCGGTGCTGGCGCTTGAGCCGCAAACCCATGCAGATGTGCAACGTGTGTTGCAAACAGTGGCGGTGGCGCTGCATCTGCCCAATGCGCAGAACCAAGCCGATGCTGTTTGGCAAAACATTCAGCGACAAGTCAGCCAAGCGAAATCGAATATGCCAGCACAGGCCATCAACGCCACGGTTTACCTTGAGGCCAGCACAGGCGGGTACGCAGCAGGTGAAGCCTCTTTCATCGGCGAAATCATGCGCCAACTCGGTTTGAAAAACATCGTCACCTCAAGCATGGGTGCATTTCCACAACTTAACCCAGAATTTGTGGTGCGAGCCAACCCACAGTTGATGGTGTTGGCGCAGCCCATGACGACACATCTTTCGCAACGGCCAGGTTGGTCCGCCATCGCTGCCATCAAGAACAAACGTGTCTGTGCTTTTCCCTCAGCGCAAGCCGATATTTTGGTGCGACCCGGGCCGCGTTTGGGTGAAGCTGCACAACTCATCAGTGACTGTGTTTTACGCAGCTTCTCACCATGAACAAAATGCCTGCCGCGCAAATTGCTGCTTGGTTGGCGGCCTTGTCATTGCTTGCCTTGGGCTTGGGGTTGATAACCGGCAGTTTGGGTTGGGAGTGGGGCGTCTCTTGGAGCGACCCCATCGTGCAAGACATTCGTTTGCCGCGCACTGTGGGTGCTTGGTTGGCTGGTGCTTTGTTGGGTTTGGCGGGGGCTTTGGCACAGGGCTTGTTTCGCAACCCGTTGGCTGACCCCTATTTGTTGGGCAGTGCCTCAGGGGCTTCATTGGGCGTAGCCGTCGCTTTGTCATTGGGACTATGGGGCTCTGCCAGCTTTGCAGATATGTCTGAGGCCATGCAATGGGCGATGCGTTTGGGTTTAACCGGGATGGCCTTTGTGGGCGCATGGGCGGCGGTTCTTCTCACGCTCTTGCTTGCCAAGGGTGTTGAGCACACTCTGCGTTTGTTATTGGCTGGCGTGGTGGTGGGTGTGGTTTTGGGGGCGCTCACCTCTTTGCTGACTTTGGTATTCCCCCAAACTTTGCCTGCGATGCAGTCTTTTTTGCTGGGCAACACAAGCATGTTGAGTGGACAGGCTTGTGTGTTGATGGCCACCGTGTTGTTGTCATCTGCGGGGCTTTCGTGGATTTTCAGCCCGTTGTTGGACGGCTTGCGTTTGGGTGAGTCCACTGCACACAGCTTGGGTTTGCGTGTGCTGCCCTTGCGAATCGTGCTGTTGGCGGTGATGGGTTTGGCCACGGCCACAGCGGTTGCGCAAACCGGCTTGATCGCTTTTGTGGGCTTGGTGGCTCCCCATTTGGTCAGAGCCCGTTTCACCGGTCGATCTGCTTCCCTGTTGGTCTTGTCTGCGTTGATGGGTGGTGTGCTGCTGACCACAGCCGATGTATTGGCCAGAGGCTTGTGGGCGCCGCAAGAGTTGCCGGTTGGTGTGCTGACAGGTATTTTGGGCGGCGGGTATTTGTTGTGGCGCATCCATTCTTCTCAGATGGCGGGTTCGTCAGCATGAAGCCCGCGCATGCCTTAACTGCACAAAAATTGACCGTGCAACGCGGTTCCTTGAGTGTCCTTTGCGAAGTCGATTTATCGATTCATGTAACTCAGTGGACTTGCGTGGTGGGACCGAATGGCGCTGGCAAAACCACTTTGCTCAAAGCCATGGCGGGTTTGCTGCCTAGCACGGGTGAGTTGCATGTGCAGGATCAAGATCTGAGAATGTTGGCGGCAAAAGACCGCGCCAAGATGATCGCTTGGCTGGGGCAGCAAGAGCAGGGCAGCGATGATTTGTCGGTTAATGATGTGGTGATGCTGGGGCGCTTGCCGCACCAATCTTCTTGGGTGGGTGCTGATGCACAAGACATTGCACAAGCACAAACATGGCTGGCGCTTCTTCAACTGATGCCCTTGAAAGAGAAAAGTCTGGCGCAACTTTCTGCGGGTGAACGTCAACGCGCATTGTTGGGCAGAGCCTTAGCGGTACAAGCCCCGATTTTGTTGATGGACGAGCCGATTGCCAATGTGGACCTGCCCAACCAATCGGATTGGTTGCACACAGTTCAGTCAGCTCACCCAGCAAAACACTACAGTGGTGAGTGTCCTGCATGACCTGAATTTGGCCATGCGGGCTGACCATGTGGTGTTGATGCACCAAGGTCGTGTGGTCATTCATGCCAAGCCCGACGATCCTCTATTACACAAAGCTTTGATGGAAGTGTTTGCACATCGCATCAAGATTCACCGTGTGGCAGATCAGTGGGTAGTCCTGCCGATCTAGGGATCTTTAAAGCCTTGTTAAGCTAGTTTCCCCAGATGAAACCTTGCCATGACTCCATTGAAAAACTACAAGACTATGTCTACAGCCCTACCCACCCTCGTCAATCTGCACGACCAAGCATTGCACAGCGTATTGCAGTCCGCCATCGACAACAAAACCAAGCCCCTTGGCTCGCTCGGTCGGCTCGAAACATTGGCGTGCAGATAGGCGAAATTCTGGACACAGACAAACCGGTGCTGGCGCATCCGCAAATGGTGGTGTTTGCCGCCGACCACGGGCTCACAGCGCAAGGCATATCAGCCTTTCCTGCGGATGTGAGCTGGCAGATGGTGGAGAACTTTCTGGCCGGCGGCGCAGCGGTCAGCGTGCTGGCGCGTCAACACGGTTTGGCTTTGACGGTGGTCGATTGCGGCGTGAACCGCGACTTTCTGGCTGGTCTGCCTGCTGGCACGCAGCGCCCGGGCTTGGTTGTGCGCAAAGTGGCAGGCGCTGACACGGCACGGCCGACGCATCACAAGGCGTCGCGATGACGCCATCGCAACGCGATCAAGCCATGCGCAACGGCATGGAACTGGTGAGTGAATTGCCCGGCAATGTCGTGTTGTTGGGCGAAATGGGCATTGGTAACACCTCGGCCGCGTCTTTGTTGCTGGCGCGTCTGGCGGGCTTAGATATCGAGCTGTGTACCGGCGCGGGCACCGGCCTGGATACAGCAGCCGTGGCGCGCAAATGCGAGGTCTTGCGCAAGGTGCTGGCGCTGCATGCGGATGCGACGCAGCCCTTGGATGCGCTGTCCGCTTTCGGTGGGTTGGAGATAGCCACCATGACCGGCGCGGTATTGCAAGCGGCAGCGCAGCGGCGGGTGATTGTGGTGGATGGGTTTATTGCCAGCGCGGCTGTGCTGGTGGCGCAGGCCTTGCAACCGCTGGTCTTGCAGCGCTGCGTGTTTGGGCACCGATCGGGCGAGCGCGGTCATGAATTCATGTTGCAGCATCTGGGCGTGCAAGCTTTGTTGGATCTGGGTTTGCGCTTGGGCGAAGGATCCGGC
>RFMX01000154.1 GCA_009927495.1 Betaproteobacteria bacterium | reverse complement strand
TGCCCCCCGTCTTGACCAAGTAGGCCGTGCCTGTTTCGCTGCTTTGCACCGTGGCACTGGCGGTGTTGGCCAAGGTGGCCGAGGTCAGTGTGGCTGTGGGTGCCACGGTGTCGAGTCCGTAGGCTTTGAACATCGCTCCGCCATCCACGCCCGAGGTGGTGGTGACCTTAGCGATCAAGGTGTTGGTGCCCGATAAGTTCACATTGCTCAAAGTAAAACTGGTGCTGCCCGTGCTGGCCGTGGCGCTTGTCCACGTGCTGCCGTTGTTGGCCGAGACTTTGACGGTTTGCCCTGCTAACAAGGCCGACGATAACGTGCCGCTGACTGTTTGAGTGGCAGTTTGGGTGATGAAATCGCTGTTGCTGCTGCCTGTGTCATCGCTGATATTGAGGCTGGCCACAGCAGGCAAGGTGGAAGTTGAATCGCCACTGGGAGTGGTATTGGTGATGTTGATCACCGTCGTCCCTGCAGCTTTCGATTTTTTAGCGCCCGACAAGCCCAACAAACCCAAAATACCTAGAGAACTTGCACCCCCATTGGTAAACCACGCAAAGATGCCGCCCGACTCCTCACTGTCCTCGTCCTCAGATTTTTTTTTGGTTTTTTTGGCCACTTTATCGGGGCCCTGCTTGTAGCCAGCCTCTTGGTAGACGGGGTTGTCCTTGCCCTCGCCTCGGCCATCAGCTTGGCTTGCACCGCCCCCCTTTGAACTGGAAGGTGATGCAATGGGTGAAGATGAGGCTTTCTTGGCCAGCAGCACACCGGTCGTACCTGCGCCATCTGTGTCGGCTTGGTTATTGGGGTTGGGCGAGTCCACGGGCTCGGCATCGGGTCGGCCCTCGACGCTGCGCAAGCTGCCGTTTTTTTGTTCAACCACCAATTTGCTGGGTGGCGCATTCGGGTTTTTGTTGTAAAAACCTTTCAGCAAAAGCTGGCCGCCACCGGGAACAGTCACCACCAAGTCATCGCCCCATTTGGCGGTTTCTGCGGTTTCGGCCTGTTTGTCCACTTTGGACGGAGTCGCCGGCTTCATGCGGTATTGGGTGCCAGGTCTAACCGTGATGGTCTGGTTGGCCCCAGGGGTGATATCGCGGCTGGTGTTCAGACTACCGACATCTTTGCCTTTGGCCTCCAGCACCCATCCACCTGCCTTGGCTGGTGCAGTGGACTTGGTATCGGTGGCTGGCGAAGTGGCCATGAACGCAGGAGTCATTATTCGACAAATACTCGAATAACAAGAAAATTAAAAAGGGGAAGTGATTTTCCTGATTAATTAAGAAAATCAATAAGTTAATCAGCAAATTCCCCGCCAATCACCGGCAATAAGTGCGGTATTTAAGTGGTTTTTAATTCTTTACGATGAATTTAACAGCGCATGACGTCAGCGTTGGGCGCGCCATGCGCCGGCAATGGCCAACATGCCCGGAATGAGAATCATGGCCCAAATAATTTTGTCTAAATGCACTTTGACCCAGCCGATATGGCCAAACAAATAGCCGGCAGTGCAAATTCCCCACACCCAGATAAACGCACCCACCACATTGAAGAGCGTGAAGCGGCGACGGTTCATGTCCGCCACGCCTGCGACAAACGGCGCAAACGTGCGAATGAATGGAAGGAAACGGGCTAACACAATGGTGATGCTTCCGTAGCGTTCGTAAAACGCATGGGCTTGGTCATA
>RFMX01000053.1 GCA_009927495.1 Betaproteobacteria bacterium | reverse complement strand
GGCGTTGAGCAGACGCTGTCCAAAATGTCGTCCAATTAAAAAATTGCATTGGTCACCCAAGATGGCTGCGGCGGTCAACAAGCCCAGCACCAGAGGTAAGTTCAGCAACTCGGCCCCGGCCAACGCGCCCACCACAAACAGCAAAGAGTCGCCCGGTAAAAACGGCATCACCACCAAACCCGTTTCCACAAACACGATCAAAAACAAAATGACGTAAACCCACACGCCATAAGCTTGCACAAACGCCTCCAAGTAGCGGTCGATGTGCAGCACAAAATCCATCAGCAAGGTTAAGGTGTCCATAGCAAGGATTATCACTGGCACTTGGACGCCCCTTTAGAATCCAATATGTGAACGCCCCCTCCTCTGCGCGACGCCCCATCCGCGAACTCCCCGATGAACTGATCAGCCAAATTGCCGCCGGTGAAGTGGTCGAACGCCCGGCCTCTGTGGTGCGTGAGTTGGTGGACAACGCTTTGGACGCCGGTGCCAGCCAAGTGGTGGTGCGTTTGATCGAAGGCGGTGTCAGGCTCATCAGTGTGGAAGACGATGGCTTAGGTTTGTTGCCCGCCGATATGCCACTGGCGCTGCGCCGCCACGCCACCAGCAAGATCACTAACTTACACGACCTCGAATCCGTCGACACCATGGGTTTTCGCGGCGAAGCTTTGGCGGCGATTGCCGCTGTCAGCGAACTCTCGATCACGTCGCGAACCGCAGAGCAAGACTACGCCATGCAACTCGATGCCCGCAGCGGCGAGCTGCGTCCTGCAGCGCGCCACTGCGGTACCACGGTCGAGGTGAAGGAACTGTTTTTCAGTACGCCAGCCAGGCGTAAATTTTTGAAGTCAACGGCCACTGAACTGGCGCATTGCACGGAGTCACTGCGACGCCATGCGTTGGCCCGACCTGATGTGGGTTTTGCGCTATGGCACGACGGCAAACTGGTGGCGCAGTGGCGTGCCCACACGCACGACCACGCTTTGGACGCAAGGCTGTCCGATGTGCTGGGCGAAGAATTTGTACAGGCGTCCGTAGCGGTTGACCATGTGCATGCAGGTATGCGGGTGCTGGGGCGAGCCGGTTTACCCGATGCGGCCAGGTCGCGTGCGGATCACCAATTCGCCTATGTCAACGGTCGCTTTGTGCGCGACCGTGTGCTGAGTCATGCAGCGCGTAGCGCTTACGAGGACATCTTGCATGGGCAGCGACAACCGGTGTATGCCTTGTACCTGTCCATCGACCCTGCACGGGTGGATGTGAATGTGCACCCCACCAAAATAGAAGTGCGGTTTCGCGATAGCCGCCAAGCCCACCAAGCCGTGCAGCAGGCTTTGACGCAGGCCCTGTCGGTGTCCGTGCGGGGCAAGCCGCGCACACAGGTTCGAATGCCGCTTTACACACTGAACATGCACAAGCCATCTCAGCACTGCAACACTTCGGTAAAGCTGCCTACTTGCCCAGCCAAAGTGCTTTGCCTTGGTCTGCACCCAACACCGGTCTCGCAGTGAATGACTTGGCTGCCTTGTGGCAGCCCTCGGTACAACATACCCAAAGCCCAGACGCTCAAGTCGCCTCTTTGCCCGAGGGCGAATGGCCTTTGGGCAAGGCCTTGGCGCAGTTGCAAGGCGTGTATATCTTGGCGGAAAACGCCCAAGGTTTGGTGGTGGTGGATATGCACGCTGCGCATGAACGCATTGTGTATGAACGCCTGAAAACCCAACTCGCCGAGCACCAAATGCAAGCACAAGCCTTGCTGATTCCTGCCTCCTTCGCTGCCACAGCGGAGGAAATGGCCACGGTCGAGACCCACGCCCTCAGCTTGGCGGAACTGGGCTTGGTGATAGAGCACTTAAGTGCCCAGTCGCTGGTCGTGCGCAGCGTACCGGCATCACTGGCACAAGGCGATGCGGTGGCCTTGGCGCGTGGCGTGTTGGCTGAGCTGGCCCAGCACGATGCCCACCATGTGTTGCAACGCGCCCGTGACGATGTGTTGGCTGCCATGGCCTGTCACGGTGCGGTACGCGCCAACCGCCAACTCTCGCTGGCAGAAATGAACGCCTTGCTGCGCCACATGGAAGTCACCGAACGCGCAGACCAATGCAACCACGGCAGACCCACTTGGCGACAACTGGCCATGCGCGATTTAGACACGCTGTTTTTAAGAGGACGTTGATGCACGCCAACTTGGTGATTTTGTTGTTGTCCTTGTCGATTGGTTTGCAGCCTGTCTCCACCGATTTGTATTTGCCTGGTCTGCCCGGCTTGGCGCTGGACTTGCAAGCCAGCGTGGGCATGGTGCAGTACACCCTCAGCGGCTTGCTGTTGGCGTTTGGCGTCTCGCAGCTGTTTTGGGGGCCGTTCTCGGACAAAGTGGGGCGTCGCCCCATCATGCTTACCGGCTTGGTGGCCTACACCGTGGCAGCGGTGGGCTGTGTGCTCAGCCCCAACATCGAGGTCTTGGTGGCGTGGCGGGTGTTGCAAGGCGCGGCCATGGGTGCGGTGATTACCAGCGCCCGTGCGGTGGTGCGCGATCTGTACACCCCTTTGCATGGCGCCAAAGTCATGTCCAAAGCCATGACCGGTTTAGGTTTGATGGCATGTACCAGCCCGCCCTTGGGTGGCTTTCTCAGCCAACACTGGGGCTGGCGTGTAGCCATGGTGTCGGTGGTCACCTATGCCTTGTTCACCATGGGCTTGGTGGCATGGCGCTTTAAAGAAACCATCACCACTCGTAACCCCCATGCCCTGCACTTACCCACCATGTTGCGTATTTGGGGTGAGGTGTTGCGCAACCCCACGTTTCGCGCATTTGCTTTGCTGTCCTTGGCGGCCTATGGCGCTTTGTTCACCTACCTGGCCAGTTCGTCATTCATCTTTATTCAAGTACTGCACCTGACAGGTTTGCAACTCGGTTGGATCTTGGCTTCTATGTCGGTGGTCTACATCACCGGCACCGTGGTTTGTCGTTTCTTTTTGCGTCACCTAGGCGTGCGCAAAACCATTGCACTGGCAGGCCTCTTTAGCTTTGGCAGCGGCATGGCTTTGTGCTGGATGGTCTACGCAGGCGAGCCCACCGCCATGGGCTTGGTCCTGGCCATGTACCCCATGGTGCTGGCCCACGGTGTACATCAACCGATTGGGCAAAGCGGCGCGGTGGGACCGTTTCCCTTGTCAGCCGGTGCAGCCTCGGCCATGAATGGTTTTTTGATGATGGTGGCCGCTTTTGCCACAGGCTTGTGGCTGAGCCACAGCATTGATGGCAGCTTGTTTCCCTTGGCGCATGGCATCGCGTTTTGGGGCACGGTGCTGGCCTTGACGGCTTGGACTTTGGTGCAATGGCATGGTGAACCCGTCCCAAGCGATTGAGCTGTTTCCCGCTTGGGACGCTTTGGCGCTGGTGGGGCCCACTGCCAGCGGCAAGACGGCGGTGGCTTTGGCCTTGGCCTTGGCCCAGCAGTGGCCCGTGGAAATCATCAGCGTCGATTCAGCCTTGGTCTACCAAGGCATGGACATTGGCACCGCCAAACCCACGCTTGCCGAACGTGCATCGGTGGTGCATCACCTGATCGATATACGCGACCCTGTACAAAGCTACAGCGCGGCCGACTTTGCGCGTGACGCCACCCGTTTGATTGGCGATATACGCGCCAGAGGTAAGTTACCGTTGTTGGTAGGCGGCACCCTGTTGTATGTGAAAGCCTTGATGGACGGCTTGGATGACTTGCCCTTGGCCAACCCCAAGATACGCGCCGACATTGAAGAGGAAGCCCATGACAGGGGCTGGCCTGCGCTGCATGCGCAGTTGGCCTTGGTGGACCCGCAGGCCGCGCAACGCCTGCCGCCACATGACGCACAACGCATAGGCAGAGCGCTGGAAGTGTGGCGCATCACAGGCAAACCGCTGTCGTCTTTTTTCGGAAAGACACGGGTAGCCGGACCGCGCATGGGCTTGTTGTCCTTGGAGCCGCAACACCGCGAATGGCTGCACCAACGCATTGCGCAACGCTTTGACGCCATGCTGAAAGATGGCTTGGTGCAAGAGGTGGAACAGTTGCGTTCCCGTGGTGATTTGCAGTCTGACATGCCCTCTATGCGCTGCGTGGGTTACCGTCAATTGTGGGAGGCTTTGGA